>JAIMKT010000045.1:32545-32687 GCA_020692245.1 Microcoleus sp. GA_180221_E-2-1-MAG-45_12 | reverse complement strand
ATTCAGCTTTGGGATAGTCGTTTGGTGCTGGATCAACTGCGGGGGATATGCTGGCATAATCCTCAAGTGGATTTGTTGGTTCTCAGTGCCTGTCAAACGGCGATCGGCGATCGACAAGCGGAGTTAGGATTTGCGGGGGTAG
>JAIMKT010000045.1:18215-32502 GCA_020692245.1 Microcoleus sp. GA_180221_E-2-1-MAG-45_12 | reverse complement strand
GGTTAGTGATGAAGGAACCCTAGGCTTAATGACTGAGTTTTATACTACGCTCAAGCAGTCTCCCATCAAAGCCGAAGCCCTCCGTCAAGCCCAATTAGCCATGCAACGGGGCGAAGTCAAAATTATCAATGGCGAACTGGTAACGGGCAATCAACGTTTTCCCCTACCTCCAGAACTTGCCAACTTCAAGGAACAGGATTTCACTCACCCTTACTATTGGTCAGCCTTTACTATGATCGGCAGTCCTTGGTAGATTTAATAGGCTCAGGAAGGAATTAGCAGCAAGCATGTCTGCCCTAGCAAATCCTCTCTAAAACCCAATTAAATCTCATGACCCTAGAAACCCAAAATCGGAAAGCTGATCACCTGCGGATTTGTCTGGAGGAAGATATTGAATTTCGCCGCAATACCAATGGTTTAGAAAAGTATCACTTCCAGCATTGTTGTTTACCAGAATTAGCCCTTGAAGAGATTGATTTATCTACACGTTTTCTGGGTAAAACCTTGGAAGCGCCTTTGTTAGTGTCTTCTATGACCGGGGGAACAGAACTGGCTAAACTGGTGAACTGGCGACTTGCGGAAGTGGCAGAGGCTTATCAACTGGCCATGGGCGTGGGTTCTGGGCGGGTAATCCTTGAAAATCCAGAGGTAATTCCCACTTTTGCGGTGAGGTCGATCGCCCCCACAATTCCCCTGTTTGCCAATATTGGAGCCGTACAACTCAACTATGGTTACGGGGTAGATCAGTGTCAGAAGCTCGTAGATATTCTCGAAGCCGATGCCCTGATTTTGCATATTAATCCTTTGCAGGAGTGCATCCAACCGAAGGGTGATACCAACTTTCGGGGGTTACTAAGCAAAATTACTCAGTTAGCCTCTAAATTATCTGTGCCAATTATTGCCAAAGAAGTGGGAAATGGGATTTCGGGAGTAATGGCAGCAAAATTAGTAGAGGCGGGGATTGCGGCGATTGATGTGGCGGGGGCGGGGGGAACATCCTGGGCAAAGGTGGAAGGGGAACGGGCAGAAAATTCCTTGCAAGCTAGATTAGGAGAAACTTTCCGAGATTGGGGTATCCCTACAGCCGAGTGTTTAATTCAAGTCCGAGCAGCTAATCCAGAGATTCCCTTAATTGCCTCTGGGGGTTTACGCAATGGTCTAGAAGTGGGGAAGGCGATCGCCCTCGGTGCGGATCTGGCGGGTTTGGCTCTTCCTTTTCTCAAGGCGGCTACTGAGTCGACCCAAGCGATCGAAGATTTAGTAGAAGTCCTCATGGCAGAACTAAAAACCACTATGTTTTGTACAGGTAGTGCTAATTTATCTGAGTTACGGAAAACTAAGCTAATCACCAGTGATAATAAAAGATAACCCTACACACCTTTTAGACAATGTTTAATAAGGTACAGGAATTTTTGAGCCGACCATTTTTCTCGAAAACCTACCAGAACTCCCTTCTAATTTTATGAAAAACTTTCTCAAGCAAATTACCGCTAGTGCGATCGGGACTCTACTGGGTTTGTGTTTATTTGCAGGGGTCGGGATCGGCGGACTGCTATTCTTAGTTATGGCTGCGGCTTCTTTAAATCCAACTCCAGAAGTAGAAGATAAATCGGTATTAGTGCTGGATTTGTCTATGGAGATTGCGGATAATCCGGTGGGGGGGGATAGTTTGCTGGGGGGCGATCGCAGTAGTATCAGTCTCCGTACAGTGCTAGAGGCGATTAATCGGGCGGGAACCGATGACAAGATTGTGGCTCTTTATCTAGACAGTAGCGGGATTTCTGGGGGAACGGGGCTTGCCAATCTGCGGGAAATTCGCCAAGCTCTCGAAAAATTCAAAACCCAAGGCAAGAAAATTGTTGCCTACGATGTGGATTGGTCAAAAAGTGATTACTATCTGGGGTCGATCGCCAATGAGATCGTGGTTAACCCCATGGGCAGTGTGGAAATAGACGGGGTGAGCGTGGAGTCAGCCTTTTTTGCCGGAGCGATGGCGAAGTATGGGATCGGGGTGCAGGTAGTCCGGGCAGGCAAGTATAAATCCGCCGTGGAACCCTTTACCGCCCAGAAACTTAGTCCCGAAAACCGTCAGCAAACCCAGAGCCTGATTACTAACGTCTGGGGCGAACTGGTCAATACCATTAGCAGCAGTCGGAACTTGACCCCGACCCAAATTCAGACCTTGGCAGACACCCAAGGAGTTCTTTCTGCCCAAGCCGCTCAAGAGCAAAAGTTGGTGGATAAGATCGGTTATCTAGATCAGGTGGTGAGTGATCTTAAGGAGTTGACTGCTGCTGACCCAGAGGCAGATAGTTTTAACCAGATTAGTATCAGGAGTTATGGCAACAGCCAAGCTCAGAAGGTCAAAAGTAGTGGGAATAAAATTGCAGTGGTCTATGCCCAAGGGGATATTGTGGATGGTCGTGGCTCGCCGCAACAGGTGGGGGGAGAAAGCCTAGGAGAAGAAATTCGCCAACTGCGTAACGATGAGGCAGTGAAAGCGATCGTCCTACGGATTAATAGTCCGGGGGGTAGTGCCACAGCTTCAGAGCAGATTCTCCGGGAAATCCAGTTAACCAAGGAGAAAAAGCCCGTAATTATTTCCATGGGGAATTATGCTGCCTCTGGGGGATACTGGATTGCGACCTACGGCGATCGCATTTTTGCAGAACCCAATACTATTACTGGCTCGATCGGGGTCTTTGGGTTGCTGTTTAATGTAGGGGAACTAGCCAGACAAAACGGCATTACTTGGGATACGGTCAAAACTGGTAATCTTGCGGATACTCAGACTATCTCCCGCCCCAAAACACCCCAAGAGATTGCCATCTATCAAAAATCTGTAGACCAAATTTATAACCAATTTCTCGCTAAAGTAGCCGAGTCTCGAAATTTACCCCGCCCGAAGGTAGAAGAAATTGCTCAGGGTCGAGTGTGGACTGGTAAGGAAGCTCAGGAATTAGGGTTAGTGGATGAATTGGGGGGTCTAGAGGCGGCGATCGCCTACGCAGCAAAGGCGGCAGACCTAGGGGATGATTGGCAGATAGAGGAGAATACCAAGGAGCGATCGATCCCCGATCAAATCATGGAACTAGTGCAAAATATCCAACTTCAGCAACCCGTGGATCCCTTGACCAAGGAAATGCAGAAATTGCAAACTCAACTAGCCGGGGTTCGCAGCCTAAACGATCCCAGAGATATCTATGCCCGTCTGCCCTTTAATCTAGAAATTAAATAGTTAGTCAACAAATAATTGCTTGAGATGGTATTTTTGCTATCTGCTCCCACACCCCACACGTCAATAGGAAACCTCAAAAAATAAGGGAACAGCTTTTGCCGATCCCTCTCTAGATATTTTTTCTAGGTATTTTTGCAATCTAAAAATCACTAAACCGAAATATTTGCTAATTTTGACAAACCTGACTAACTTGCAACCTTAGCGGAAACCGATCGAGGCTTGCCAAACAAAGGCTAGTAGCAAGAAAAATACAGGGATAATTGGTAATACATCTACCAAGGGGCCAAAGGCAGAGTAGGCTTCGGGCAATTTGGCTAAGAGGAGGGCTGCTTCCATGAGTTTATGTACCTTTTACAATAAAGTTTTCAAAGTTTTTTACGAATTTTGCCACATTTTAGCATAACGAGCCGTTTCTCAGAAACCATGCCCCTTAGATTAAATTTGGACAAATTGTGGGATAATTCTTAACAGAGTTTTTAAGATTGGTTCCCACACATTATCTGTATGTTTCTATGAATGATCACGCCAGCGACCAGCATCAAGACCCATCAGTGGATTCAGGAACTGAGCAGGAGACACCGCCGCCCAAAGAATCAATTGGGATAGCCCCCAGTGGAGAAATTACTAGCGACCAAGTTACTGAGCAAGAAGTTGCTGATGAAGCAGCAGAATTGACCCTAGACCGTCATGAGTGTCGATCTTGTGGTTATACCTATGAACCTCTCAAGGGTGATAGTACAGGGAAGATTCCAGCGATGACTCGGTTTGAAGAACTGCCCCCTAGTTGGCGGTGTCCTGTTTGTGGAGCCAAGCCCGCCCTATTTCAAAATATTGGAGAAGCGGGTAAAGCCTCTGGTTTTACAGAGAACCTTAACTACGGCTTGGGTGTAAACCGGATGACCCCCGGACAGAAGAACCTCTTGATCTTTGGCTTCCTAGCTCTCGGCATTGTCTTTTTCCTCAGTCTCTACGGGCTACGTTGATTAATAACCAGTTAATTGATCCTAAATTGCCTAATTCCAATAAAAAATCTAGATAGAATATCCAAGTATAAAAAAATAGCCATAATTTATAGTCGTAAATAATGAGAAATTTGTTAAAGAATTTAAAGCGGGGGTTAATACTGGGGGCGATCGCCTGCCTCTGTTATAGCTGTGGGTTTGCTGCCGACCTTGGTTATAACCCTTGGCAAACAGTCCCCCTACCGACCGAATCCACCCTCCAAGATGTAGCTTTTAGCTCTGATCTCAAACACGGCTGGATCGTGGGTAGTGATTCGACTCTCTTGGAAACTACTGATGGGGGCAACAGTTGGCAAAGCCGGGAACTCCCCCTCGGAGAGCAAAAATATCGCCTCAATTCCGTTAGCTTCCAAGGGCAGGAAGGTTGGATTTCTGGAGAACCAGCGATTCTTCTCCACTCGATCGATGATGGGAAAACTTGGTCACGAGTCCCCCTCAGTGAAAAACTACCGGGAGAGCCGACCCTAGTCAAAGCTCTAGGAACAAAATCCGCCGAAATGGCAACTAATGTAGGAGCCATCTACCGCACCGAAGACAGTGGCAACCACTGGAAAGCTATGGTACAGGAAGCAGTGGGCGTAGTCCGCAACATTTACCGGAATGAAGACGGGCGCTATGTGGCGGTTTCTTCTAGAGGCACTTTCTACTCCACTTGGGAGCCGGGGGAATCTGCGTGGAAACAACATCTGCGGGATAGTTCTCAGCGCTTGCAAAATATGGGCTATGGTCAAGATGGTCGGCTTTGGTCTTTAGCTCGGGGCGGTAAGATTGAGTTTAGCCACCTTGACGACCTAGAAGTTTTTGATGAACCGATTTATCCAGAATTTGCCACCAACTGGGGCTTGTTAGACATGGCTTACCGGACACCAAAAGAGATTTGGCTATCTGGGGTCAGTGGTAATCTTTTGTGTAGTCTCGATGGCGGCAAAACTTGGATGAAGGATCGAGAAATTGAGAACGTGCCTTCTAATCTTTATCGAATTGTCTTTTTCTCGCCAGAGCAAGGGTTTATCCTTGGGCAGAAAGGAGTATTATTAAAATACACTCAGCCCATAGAAACAGCCTTAGTTAGTAATTAGCTGAGGAATCAACCTAGGGAGTTAGTTTGTCATTAATTATGGGTTAGTTCAAGAACTAGTTCAAGAGTTAGTTCAGGAGCTAGTTAATAATTAATAACTAAAGTTAACTCCCAGCAACTTTGGGTCAGGATAGGCATAAATCAAGTTATGATATTTAATAGAATTTGTTATTAGCAGGAGGCAGAATTAATGGCAGGTACTACAGGTGAACGCCCGTTCTCAGATATTATTACCAGTGTGCGTTATTGGGTAATCCATAGCATTACCATCCCCGCTTTGTTTATTGCTGGCTGGTTATTTGTTAGCACTGGGTTGGCTTACGATGCCTTCGGAACTCCTCGTCCCAATGAGTATTTCACTCAACAAAGACAAGAAGTGCCGATCGTCTCTGATCGCTTTACAGGCAAGACCCAAATTGATGAATTTATTGACAAGTAAATTTAACTAATCCACAGGTAGAAATCATGACTAGCAAAACTCCTAACGAACCAGTTACTTACCCAATTTTCACGGTACGCTGGTTAGCAGTTCACACCTTGGGTGTACCAACGGTATTCTTTTTAGGTGCGATCGCAGCAATGCAATTTATTCAAAGATAAGGGAGAAAATTTATGGCAGATCGTCCCCGCAACCCCAATGCTCAACCCGTAGAACTTAATCGGACTTCCCTCTACCTAGGGTTGTTATTAGTATTTGTGTTGGGTATTCTTTTTTCTAGCTATTTCTTTAACTAATTAATCTTGATTAATTAACTCTGGTAATTCTAGTTAGTTAATCTCCATAACATAATAACTTTAGAATAATTTTGGAGGTCAAATCATGTTTGCCAATGGGAGAATCCCTCTATGGCTAGTGGCGACTGTCGCTGGTTTGGGTGTAATTACAGTTGTTGGGCTATTTTTCTATGGTGCTTACGCAGGCTTGGGTTCCTCTATCTAATAGTGGTTATTTGTTAGTTACTATTTAATAGCTTCTTCTCAAGATTTTTTGTTAATTAGATTTGCTGTCGAGGTCTATTAATTTAGATAACCAAGTAATATTTATAGATATTTACCTACCAGAAAATATTCAAAGCTATTCTCAAAATCAGTCTCAAGAAAATTCTGAAGACAAACCTTAAAATCAGTCCACAATCATTTTCTACTTGGTAGTTAACGGTTGTGGATAATTTTTTGGTCATACTTATTGGAGATAGCTGTAGAATTCGGGGTTTACTAGCCAAGTTTAGGGGTTAAATTTTGCAGCTTAGATCGCCAGATTTTTGGGTGAGGCGGAGGTTTTCAGCGTAATCGATCGGGCAATCGATGACAGAAGGGACATCCTGAGCGAGGGCAGTTTTCAGGGTGGGGATCAGGTCAGCTGTCGAGGTGATTCGGTAGCCTTTTAAGCCCATACTTTCCGCAAATTTCACAAAATCTGGATTGCCAAAATGGACAAAGGCGGAGGAGCCGAACTGGTTTTTCTGTTTCCATTCAATTAAGCCATAGCCGCCATCATTGAAAATCAGGGTGACAAAGGGCGTGCCTATCCGCAGAGCCGTTTCTAGCTCTTGACAGTTCATCATGAAACCGCCATCCCCCACCACAGCGACCACATGGCGATCGGGGTGGACTAGTTTAGCCGCCACCGCCCCCGGCATGGCAATGCCCATGGCAGCAAAACCATTGGAAATTAGGCAGGTATTGGGTCGATCGCAGTGGTAGTGCCGAGCCATCCACATTTTGTGCGCTCCCACATCAGAAATTACAATATCTTCAGCCCCCAAAACTTGGCGGAGGTCATAAATGAGTTTCTGGGGTTTAATGGGGAAGCTCGTGTCGTTGGCGTATTCTTCGTAGTCAGCCCGGATATCTGCCTTGAGTTCGATCGATCGAGGTGTGGGCAGACCTTGGCGATTTGCTCTTTTCATAATCTCTTGGAGAGAATCCGTAATTTCTCCCACCACTTCCACCACAGGAATATAGCTACTATCAATCTCAGCAGGGGTTGCGCCGATGTGAATTATGGGAGTTTTCCCTTGGGGATTCCATTTTTTGGGGGAATACTCAATCAAGTCGTAACCAATGGCAAGAATTAGATCAGCCTCCTCAAAGGCACAGGTAATAAAATCACGCTGCTGCATCCCGATCGACCACAGAGCCAAAGGATGAGTATAGGGAATTACGCCCTTACCCATGAAACTATTCACCACTGGAATCTGCATCCGAGTGGCAAACTCTGTCACTGCCTCACTAGCCCGGTCACGAATTGCCCCATTGCCCACGAAAATTAATGGATTCTTAGCTTGAGAAATAATCTCAGCCGCCTCCTCAATACTCCGAAAAGAAGCATAAACCTTCGATTGGCTATCCTTGCGTAGGGGTTCCCCAACTGCTGCCATGGCGGCAATATTTTCCGGCAGGTCAATGTGGACAGCACCGGGTTTTTCTGACTGGGCAATCTTAAAGGCTTTGCGGACAATTTCCGGCGTATTACTAGGGCGGACAATTTGGGCATTCCATTTGGTGACGGGGGCAAACATAGCCACGAGATCAAGGTACTGATGGGATTCGATGTGCATTCGATCGGTCCCTACCTGTCCCGTAATGGCAACCAGAGGCGCACCATCTAAATTGGCATCCGCCACCCCTGTCATCAAGTTAGTGGCTCCGGGGCCCAAGGTCGAGAGACAAACCCCAGCTTTCCCCGTGAGGCGACCGTAGACATCTGCCATAAAAGCGGCTCCCTGTTCATGGCGGGTGGTCACAAATTGAATCGTCGAATTTTTCAAGGCTTCAAGGATGTGCAGGTTTTCTTCTCCCGGCAATCCAAAAATATACTCTACGCCTTCATTTTCCAAGCATTTAATCAGTAGTTCAGCAGTATTCATAGTTCAGTTATCAGTTATCAGTTATCAGTTATCAGTTATCAGTTATCAGTTATAAACTCTTGATGTCCGTTGTTTACTGTTTACTGTTCACTGTTCATCCCACCCAAACCGTCTTAATATTGGCAAACTCCAGCAAGCCTTGATGACTCAACTCCCGACCGTAGCCAGAGGATTTTATGCCACCAAAGGGTAAACGGGGATCGGATTTGACGATCGAGTTAATAAAAACACTTCCGGCTTCTAGTTCATTGATCAGGTGCTTTTGTTCTCCAGCATCCTGAGTCCAAGCACTGGCTCCTAAACCAAATTTGGTACTATTGGCGAGGTCGATCGCTGCTTCGAGGTCTGGAACCTGAAACACTAAAGCCACTGGTCCAAAAAATTCCTCTTGGTAGGCTGGACAGCCCGGTGGTAGGTCAGTGAGGATAGTTGGGGGGTAAAAATTTCCCGGTTGATTGTTGGCTAATTTGCCACCGACTAGAGCCTTTGCTCCCATGTTTAGACATTTCTGGACTAAGGTATCTAACTCTTGAACGATGCTTGGTGTTGCTAAGGGGCCCACATCGGTAGTATCTAGCAACGGATCCCCCATTTGCAGGGCTTGGAATTTCGCCACAAATTTCTCTAGGAAAGGTGCAGCGATCGATCCCACCAAAATAAATCGCTTGGCAGCAATACAGGATTGCCCGTTGCTAATCAATCTCGCTGTTACTGCCCCCTCCACGGCTGCCTCTAGGTCTGCACTGGGGAGAACAATAAAAGGATCACTGCCCCCTAATTCCAAAACGGTTTTCTTGAGATTTTTGCCAGCAGCAGCAGCGAGGGCGGCTCCGGCGGGTTCACTACCCGTTAAAGTGGCTCCCTTAATGCGGGGATCATCCAGCAGAGGAAGCACTTGGGAACCTTCTACTAACAGGGTTTGAAATACTCCCGTTGGAAATCCTGCCCGCTCCATAATTTCTTGAATTGCCAAAGCGCACTGGGGAACATTGGAAGCATGTTTGAGTAGACCTACATTGCCGACCATCACCGTTGGGGCCGCAAAGCGAAATACTTGCCAGAAGGGGAAGTTCCAAGGCATGACGGCGAGGATTACTCCGAGGGGCTGGTAACGCAGAAAGCTAGAGGGAGCATCGGTAGCAATCGAGGTATCTGCAAGGAATTTACCTGCATTCTCGGCATAGTAGCGACAAACCAAAGCTGATTTTTCCACTTCGGCGATCGCACTTTTCAGGGTTTTGCCCATTTCTAAGGTAATTAATTTGCCCCAGTGAGCCTTTTCGTCCTCAAGAATCTGAGCGGCGTTGTTTAACCAAACAGATCGTTGAGCCAAATCAGTCCAGCGATATTGCTGAAAGGCTTTGTTCGATCGATCTAAAAGACTCTGAACCATTTCCCCACTCATGGGGCTGAAGGTCTGCAATACTTCTCCAGTAGCAGGATTAACGGTGGCGATCGCCATACTTTTACCTCTACCTTGATATTTGATTAATGATTTAATTTGATTTAGTTTGATCTATTCAAGCCAATTTAGCCATTTTATTTAAGCTCTACAAACTAGATATTTTTTGCAAAGAACACACGCATTCCACAAGTCTGTAGCCAGATATATTAAATCTAGAACTAATTTTATTTTAACTGACTTTGGAACCATCACCAGACAAACTGTAGTTTTTGATACAGCTTAATTTTCCTCAATATAAATTAACTTGAGAAATCAACTTGGGGCGGGTTAAGGACTACTATTGCCTAGTTTGTGGTTTAGTGACGGTTCGACTGAGCCTTGCTGAACGTTCTCATGGTGCAGAGCTTCTAGCACGAGTCTGATCTAAATTTTTAGCAGTATCTTAGTTTTTGATTGGTTGCTCCACAGGAGAATCTGGAGGCTGCTCGATTTTCTTAGGGAAAGGCTGCGCCAACGACTCACCAGCTAAATGATCTAAGTTTTCTGGGGAAGTTTGGGAAGGATTTTCTGGAAAAGCAGTGGATTTTGTTGCTGGGGAATTTTCTGAAGTTTGAGAGGATTTTTTTTGATCAGAAAAAGAAGAACCCCACACCTGCCAAGCAGCTTTTAGACCACGAGCCAAGCCACGAGCCTTGGTTTGGACTTTTTGAGCTTGAGTTTTGGCAACTAAAATATTTTGATCCACCTGCTTAATTACTTCCGCCGCACTCTGTACCCCGCCATTAACTTCCGTGGTGAGTTCATTCACTTCTTGCCCCGTGAGGCGAATTACTTCCAAGGTCGGGGGTAGCTCTTGATTCAAAGTTTCAAAAAGTTTTTCTGCACTCTTAGCCGTTTTTGCCAATTGCCAGAGCGCAGGTAAAGCCGTTGCCAAAAGTACCGTGAGGCTGACTGCCACCAGTACAAGGGAAAGGGCTAACCAAAAAAGAGGATTAGTAACCAAGAATTGACCCGTCAATAGTTGATCAGGGAGTTGATCAGAGATTTGGCTAGTAACTTGGTTAGTAATTTGGCTAATTAGTTGACTAGTTATTGTTTCCAAGGTCATTGGGACGGATGTTAATGGGGGAAGAAGGGTAGGGTGGTTCCAGTTGGCTGGCTTCGACACCAGCAGCGATCGCTTCCCGTAGTCTTTCGAGGGTGCCATCCCAGTTTCGCAGGGCAGTTTCTGAGAATCGATCGGCCTGCATTTGCACAGTGGTACTCAGGTCTTCGGCCAGCTCCGGGAGGGCATCAGCAGATTTCCGGAGAATTTGTCGAGTTTCTCGCCCAGTGCGGGGAGCCACTAACAGTCCAGTGAGAGTGCCGATCGCCCCTCCTAGTAAAATTCCAGTAATAAACGAACCTGTTTTTGCCATAATTTCTCCTCACACCTAAACTCAGTCAATATTTAATATATTTATTTAATGTATTCCTGAGAGTATTTATCTATATTAACTTGAACATCACTGGACATCATCTTAACTCAGAATCCTCCGGAAAAAAGCTAGTGTTGTTCTTGGGCAGCTTGGGCGATCGCCACCTCTTCTGTCACAGGTAAATCTAAAAATATCGGTTTTCATAAATTTAGATTAAGTCAGGTTGGGGGGCGATCGCTCTTCTGGTCAGCCGGGTTTAATTCTAGGTTACGAGTAGGAACTGATTTTAGTCGCTTACGAGTGAAATTCCAAGCAAGAAATCCTAAGCCTCCACCAGATAAAAGACTAAGTCCTATGGCAATAATTATGGGATGGGGCGGCAACTGAGCCGAAGGAAATTGTAAAGGGTTCTCTTTGGTGATCAGAGGATAGCTAGTAGCAACAATCCCACCAACCCCAACTCCGACACCGATCCCAGTACCCACTGATTGAATAGTGTTTTGTAGTTCTCGATCGATCCCTGCCTGTTCAATCTCGACAATACCCCGAATGGAGGCGGTGAGTTGTTGCCCCAGTTCTTTGCGGGGGTTCATGTAGTTGAGCCAGTACTGGATTTGTTTCAGGAAAATATTTTTGGTCTGGTTGCTAAATTCTTGCCATGAATCTAGGTTGGAACCTGTATTTAATAGTTTTTGGAGAGAGTCTTGATAGTTTTGTTGATTGATTTCTATAGTAATTCGATCGAGTTCCAATTCTCCACAGTAGTCAGCATGATTTAGGGCTAATAATGGCAGTCTATCTAGCATAGTGCTGAGATTATCTAAATACCGATTTTTATTGCTGACATAATTTTCAAAATTATCAATTTCTTTCTCTATTTCCTGAGCCTCTTTGAGAGCCGCTTGATAGCTAAGTTCTGCTTGTTGATAAACAAGTTTGATTTTGTGATAACTACAGAGAAGATTAACTATGTCTTGATAGTAAAGCCTTAATTTCTCTAAACTATTTTTACCTTGATGATTTAGCAATACCAAAATATGACGAGTTGTTTTTGAAGATTGGTCAGATTGGGGAGCTAGACAGAAATATTCAAATAGAGAAAATCCTAATAGATTGCTGTGGTTAGAGGCGGTGATTTGATCGTTTTTATAGGGAGTATTTTCTAGAAAGTTTCTTACATAATCATCTGCCAGATTTTGGTTAACTTCCTTATCTTCTAGCTTAGAGGCAACTTCACCATAGATACCGATCGTCTGCCCCATCAAGGTACTAGTATTATCTGGCAGTAATTCCCTAGGCTGAAATTGCTTAATTTGGTCTGGAGTAAAATCTAAGGCTGATACTGGGGCAGAAAAAGTTAGATCAGCAAAGTAGGTATCATGGAGTAGCAGGGTTGTTAGTTCCGGCTTGAGATTAATTTGGGTAGCCAGTTTCCCTTGCAGTTCCTGCCCAAAGGTTTTAGCTCCGGCTTCTGTGGCTCGATCGAGGGGATCGTTGAAATTCCGGGCGAGATGGAAAGCATAGAGGCTCAGGGTGAAGTTTTTCATAGCCAGTTTATTGAGGGTTTTCTGTAACAATAATCAAGGCTAAGGCTTGGGTAATAATCTCTGTTTTTTTCACCATTGTTTGCAATTGTCGCACTTCATAGATACCTTCAGAAATTTCTAGGGCAGCTCGATCGATCGCTGTTTCATAAGCTTCTTCTAGAGTTTCTTCTAGTTCTGCTGAGTTGAGATAAAATCCCTTAGTTTTGAGGCGTTTATTTAGGCGTTGAATATCTCGAACAGAGTTACGAATGGACAAGTCCCAAGAGCGGGTAGTGCGATTTTCTGCCCTTTGCTTGATCAGATGCAACAGGAGGATCACCGCAAAGCTATAAATGTTATTGATAATATCTTTTTTACTCATTTCTACCAGTTCTTCAGCCACCACTAGAGCACCTTGGAGATCGCCTTGGAGGAGAAGTTGTCTTAGTTCCAGAATTTCTTCCATTGCTTCAGAGAGAGGGTGATTAAGGTTTTAGGGGTTGATTGGAAGAGTTTGAGTTGGTGAAGTTACGGAGTTTGTGGAGATGAATTTCGTTTTTGAGGATGGTGGGCAGGGTGGGGTCAGTGGTAGATTGGGTAGGAATTGTTTGAGGTTTGGAGCCACCAAAACCCATCTCACCAAATTTACTGGTCGCCTTTCCCGTAGCCTCTAGCCCTGCATCTAAATTTTGAATAAATTTTTGCCATTTAGCCCGGATTGCTGCTCGATCGAGGGGTTCCAGCCAATTCTCGATCGCTTCGTAGAGGTCTTCTGGATCTGTGGGCATTTCCTCAGCAAAGCTGTAGAGGTCAGTCCATTGTTCTGGGGGAAGGTCGCCGGATTTGATGATTTCTATGAAGGCTAAAATATCAAGATTATAAGCAGACATGGGTTATGCTCCTCTACCAATGACACAAAATGCTGCCCAAAAATAGGGTGATGCATAGATTTTAGTATTTTCTCCTTGGGTATTATCTGGTTTTTGTTGTTCTTGTTGAAAATATTTATCTATTTCTCTCCGCATCACGCCATTGATTTGAGAGGTGGCAAGCCAGACCCGGAAGTCTTGGATAGTGCTATCCCGGAGCCAGAGTTGGGTTTGCTTGAGGGTGAGGGCGAGGTTGGGTTGTTTTTTGAGTTGTTCATGGAATTTGATCATGAATAGGGCGGTGGCATCGGCGCGCACAGACCAGAGGGTGCTGATCACATTGGTGCTACCTGCAAGGAGGAAGCCACTGGGCAGCCCAATGTATTCATCGGTGTTGTTCTGAAAGTCGACTAAGCCAGTTTCACAGGCAGCAAGGGTGACAAAGTGACAGTTTTTGAGGTCGAGATGTTCGATGATTTCCCCTAGGGTGAGGTCGCCATCGGCAAGTTGGAGGCGGGAGTTGAGGGGAGAGCGAAGGTCAAAGATGCCATGACAGAAAAAGAGGGTGCTGTCGGCTTGGGTGAGGTCGGGGTGTTGGGAGATTTTTTGGGTATGGGGATCGAGGGGCAGGAGGTTGGCTTTGGTGGCTTGGGTTTTTTTGAAAATTTTAGCGTTGGTAAATTGTTTTTTAGCTACTCCAAAGGTACCGAGGTCGGTTTCGATTTGTTCATAGAGGTCTGGGGTGGGGGTTTGGATGCCGAAGAAGTTCTCAAATTTGCCCCGTGGGTATTTCTGGACTTGGTGCAAGATTTGGCAACTGGGGGCATAGTGGGTTCCGGCATCGAAGCAGTCTAGGAGGTG
>JAIMKT010000045.1:1334-18206 GCA_020692245.1 Microcoleus sp. GA_180221_E-2-1-MAG-45_12 | reverse complement strand
GGGAATATTTTGATTGTCAGGGTGGAAGTGTTGCCAGGTTTCGGGGCGGATGGGGAGGGCGTGGAGGGGGAAGAGGTGGAGATAGCGATGGGGAATGAGGATTAGTTCTGTGGTTTCTTTGGGGAGGGATTGCAGTATCTCATCGATGTGGAGAATTTGGGCAAGGTTGGCTAGTTTGGTGGCTAGGCTGTTTTGCCATGCTTCACGGTCAGTGTAGTAATCTTCTAGATATTCTCCAGTCCAATTAATTAACTGATCTAAATCTGATTTGGGGAATGAGAGAAGGCGGGGTTCTGAGTTGTGGGTGATCAGGAAGACACAGAAACTATCGCCCAGAATGTACCACTCGACTAGGGCTGTGGAGGCGGGGGTGAGTTTTTTGATTTGGGGGACTTTGAGGGGAGTGTAGGGATAGAGGGCGGCGTGTTGTTGCCGGAGTTGGGTGATCAGGTCGTAGTTTTTTTCCGGGGCTTGCTTCAGGCGCTGGTCTTCTTCATAAATGCGATCCTTGAGACTCTGCAACTCTTGACGCACCTCTGAGGGAATTTCCCCTTTGGGATACAAATCCTTCACTGACAGCAACTCAATCAAGTTCTGCCCCTTAGAGCGCTCAGCATACTCCACGGCTTCAGGATAAAGCTCTAGGGCAATACAAACTTCTACCATACCCAGATAGAGCATATTCCATTCTTCTGCTAATTTCTGTTTGTTTTCCTCAGATTGAATATCACCTCGTAGAAAAGCTATAGTTTCAATGGCTCCTGCAAACATATCATAGGCATTTTGCCATTGTTGATTCTGATAATAGAGAGTTCCAAAATTTGACAAAGTTCTTAAATAATCGAGGGGAAATTCTCGGCGATTATAAATAGTTAAAGCATCCTGATAAAGCTCGATCGCCCGTTTAAAATTCTCAGATGGGGAACCATTAACTCTGTCGCCGTAAGCATTACCTAGGTTACGTTGAGTCATTGCCCAATACTGCGGGAATTTTGTGGAAGTATAAACAGTTAGAGCCTTCTCATAACATAAAATTGCTTGTTCAATATCTTCACCCCACCCTTCTTCTCTAATTTTGCTCCTCTTTTCGTAAGCAATAGCTAGATTATTTTGAGTCTGGGCATATTTTTCTGGAAATGCTTTAAACGTTCTCACAGATAAACATTCCTCATAAAGCTCAATTGCTTTTTTCAGATTATCAACCTGCTTATCTTTGATTCTGTCTCTGTAGGCATTAGCTAGGTTATGTATAACTCTTGCCCAATTTTCTGGATATGACTTCCTCGTATAAACAGCTAAGGCTTCTTGATAAAGTCTAATGGCTATTTCTAGGCTATCAGCCCGCTTACCTTCGATCCTGTCAGTATAGGCAGCAGCCAAGTTAGTTTGAGTCCTTGCCCATGGTTCAGGAAATGCCACCTTGGTAAAGACAATCAAGGCTTTCTCATAGCACTTTATAGCTTGTTCCAGATTATCTGCTCGATCTCCTTTTATTCTATCGTTATAGATAATAGCTAGATTATGTTGAGTCTCTGCCCACTCTTCTGGAAATGCCTCACGGGTTCTGATAGTTAAGGCTACGTTATAAAGCTCAATAGCTTCTTCCAAATTATCAACTCGCTTACCCCTAATTCTGTCAGAATAAACACCAGCTAAATTATGTTGCGTCTCTGCCCACTCTTCTGGAAATGCCTCACAGGTTCTAATAGTTAAAGCGGCTTCATGAAACTTAATTGCTTTTTCTAGATTCTCCGCTCGATCTTCTTTTATTCTTGCCTTGTACATAACACCTAGATTATTTTGAGTCATTGCCCACTCTTCTGGAAATGCCTCACGGGTTCTGATAGTTAAGGCTACGTTATAAAGCTCAATAGCTTCTTCCAAATTATCAACTCGCTTACCCCTAATTCTGTCAGAATAAACACCAGCTAAATTATGTTGCGTCTCTGCCCACTCTTCTGGAAATGCCTCACAGGTTCTAATAGTTAAAGCGGCTTCATGAAACTTAATTGCTTTTTCTAGATTCTCCGCTCGATCTTCTTTTATTCTTGCCTTGTACATAACACCTAGATTATTTTGAGTCATTGCCCAGTCTTCTGGAAATGCAGTAGGCGTAAAAACATTTAAATTTGCCTGATACAAACTTATCGCTATTTCTATATTCTCCGCTTTCTCTCCCTCTATTCGGTGCAAATAGACATTAGCTAAGTTATTTTGTGTCTCAGCCCAATATTCTACGGATGCCTCACGGGTACGTACATTTAAGGCTTCTTGATACAACCTGATCGCTATTTCAATATTATCAGCCCTCTCTCCCTTGATTCTTTTGGTATAGGTAATAGCTAAACTATTTGTAATCTTTGCCCATTCTTTTGGGAATCCCTCAAGGGTATAAAAAGTCAAAGCTGCTTCATAAGCTCTAATTGATCGCTCTAAGTTCTCCGCCCGTGAACCATTTATCCTATCTTTGTAGGCAATAGCTAGGCTATTCTGAGTGTTTGCCCATTCTTCTAGGAATCCCTCAAGGGCATAAAAAGTCAAAGCTGCTTCATAAGCTCTAATTGATCGTTCCAGATTCTCAGCCCGATCTCCCTTAGTTCTATTCTGATAAACATTTGCTAAATTATATTGAGTCTCTGCCCATTTTTCTGAAAATGTCTCAAAGGTTTTAGCAACTAAAACAGCCTCAAATAACTCTATTTGAAGCTCGATTGATCCTTCTAAATTCTCAGCCTTATTTTCTTTAACCCTCTCAACGTACGCAAGAACTAGAATATTTTGAACCATTTTCCAATCTTCTGGGAATGCTTCAGGGGTATAGACTTTTAAAGCTCCTTGACAGAATTCAATTGCTTTTTCCAGATTCTCAGCCCGCTCACCCTTGATTCTTTCTAGGTAAATACCACCTAAGTTCTTTTGAGCTATTGCCCAATCTGTGGGATATGCCATAAAGGTATGCACAGTTAAAGCCGCTTGAGAAAATTTAATTGCTTTTTCCAGATTCTCAGACCGATCTCCCTTGATTCTCTTGGTATAAGCACCACCTATATTAGTATTAGCCATTGCCCAAAGCTTTGGTGATGTTGCTTCAAGGCTTGAGACTTCTAAGACCAATCGGTATGAGTTGATCGCCAACTCTAAGTTATCAGATGCCAATTCTAGGTTATCCAGCTCATCTCCCTGAACTCTTTTAAGGTAAGTATTACCTAAATTGTATTGAGTTTCTGCCCAATCTTCTGAAGAATCATTACGAGTTCTGACAGTTAAGGCAGATTGATAATGCTGAATTGATCGTTCTAGATTCTCCGACCGTGAACCGTTAATTCTATCTTTATAGACAACACCTAAGTTATTTTGAATCGATGCCCATAGCTCTGCATCAAAGTCACGAGTAAATACAATCAAGGCTAATTCATAAGCAGTAATAGCAATTTCCAATTTACTAGCTTGATCACCATAGGGAAACTGCTGAATTAAATTACCAAGATAAGAAAGCACTGCACCATGACTTCTAGCTTGTTCAGGGGCGACAGTCGGCAATATATCGATTCCCCAGTTCCTTAAAGTTTGGCAAAAATCATCATTTAACTGAGCAATATTTTTTGCTAATACGGAATAAACAACTTGAGAATCCCCACGACTATCAGCAACTGATTGGAGAACCTGCATTAAAAAACTAAAGGAATCTTGCACTATGTGTTCACCTATCTCCATCCCCAGCAACTCTGCCAACTGCTCCGCCACCTGTAACAAAAACTCCGCCCCAGCTTCCTGCCCATTCTCCCGCCACTGCCCCTCCACCGCTTGCAACGTCAGCACAAAATCCTCATCCCACAGTTCCCGGTGCGCCTGCAAAATCCCCGGCTCCTCCCCACTGGGACAGCTAAGGAGCTTCTCAATCAACTCTAGATATAACCCAATCCGCTCCTCATTCATCCGTGGCAACCTCACTTCATTAAAATTATAGACCCTCTAGAAAAAACTTCTGGTGTTAAAACCTCAGTCTACCCAGTTTTCAATTATCAGCCCTTCAATCCGTTGGAACTCTCTAACATTATTCGTCACCAAAGTCAGGCTACGACTCAGAGCTTGAGCCGCAATCAATAGATCATAACTCCCGATCGGCTGTCCTCGCCTTTCCAGATCAGCCCGAATATTACCCAAAATCCTCGCATCCTCCTCACTCAAACCCACTATTTCAAAGGGAGCACAGAATGTACTGAGAATTTGCCGATTCCGCTCAGGATTCTGGCTTTTTGCTGCCCCATATTCAAGTTCAGCCAAAGTAACTATAGAAATACCTACATCCGAAGACTCGATCGCTTGCAGTCTTTGCTTTACCGAGCTTGGTTTTTGTTTAATCACATAGATACAAATATTAGTATCCAGTAGAAACCTCATGGGAATAGCTCCTCTCGATCGGAAAGTTCTGGTTGATTGCGATCGCTAAGAAAATCTGGAGTAAATTGCGATAAATTATTCCACCAGACCTCATCAAAACCTCTCCTAAGCTGTAGAGACTCCTGTTGTTTTGCTAGATAGTTACTTTTAATAAATTTAAGATGCTCCAATATTTCATCAATAAATTGTTCAGGAAGAGTTTCAATCTCTTGAATTAGTTGTTTTCTAGAACTCATAAATTTTCAGCCCCAATATGCCGATATCGTTAATTTCAGTGTAGCAAGCCCAGCCACCAGACTTAGGCGATTGATCGTATCTGCCCTAACTCCCTTTGCAGAGTCCGCAAAGATTCCTCATCCCAGAATTCTCGCTGTCCTTGCAGAATAACCCGTTGTTCCCCACCAGAACAGCTAAGGAGCCTCTGAATCAGGTCTAGGTATTGAGCAATCCGTGCTTCATTCATCCGTAGCAACCTCCCCTCTTAAACTTGTAAACTCTTGGTCATAACCTTGGTGAGTTTTTATAGTTTTATTCCCCTACGATTGATCGTACCTGCTCGATCGACATCTCCACCCCCTGAGCAATCACCTCGATCGACAAAGACAAATGGAAAATAATTCTACAGAGAGTGAGATGATTCTGCCTCATTTTTGAGAATTAAGGCGATCGCTTCTTGTATTATTCCCTCTCGATCGACCATGGCTCCCAACTCCACCGATTCATAATGCCCACCAAAGGCTTCTAGGGCAGCAGCATCCAAGGCAGACTCATAGGCTTCGGTTAGGGTTTCTAATAATTCTGCCGAAGAAAGATAATAGCCACCTGCCTTCCGGCGTTTATTTGATAGTTGAATCTGGCGTACGGCATTACGAATAGTTACATCCCACGATCGGGTTGAGTGTTTCTCAGCTTGCTGTTTAATTAAATGCATTAGTAAAATAATACTAAAGCTAGATATCTTATTGATTTTGTCATCTTTGCTCATCTCGGTCATCTCCTCCACCAACAGCAAAGCCTCGGAGATATTGCCCCCCATTAATAGCGTCCGTAGTTCTAACAACTCTTCCATAACTCAGCCTCGACATTTCTAAAGTTCCTTAACTGAGATTATTGCCTCATAGGTTTAATTTTGCTAGGGATTTTTCTATTTGAGCTACGGAGGCTCTGGGAGAAAGGCGGGGGAGAGTTTTTTCTGTGCCTGAAATTACAGTACACATCACGGGGATTTCGTATTGGTAGCGATCGAACCACTCTTCCTTGGTCGTAATATCCCGAATTTCTAACTCTAGGGTCGGGTTAGTAACTTGCTCCAATTTTTCGATTAAGCCTTCACAGAGATGGCAGCCGGGTTTGCTATAGACGATTAGGTACATAAATTAAGGTATCGAGAATTAGCCTAGAGACTTACGCAAATGCCAGAGTCTAGTAGGGGCGCAAGGCTTTGCACCCTCTTTACATCTTTGTTATTTAAGTTAACTCAAGCGGGAACGGACAAAGCGATCGATCCGTTTAATTCCTTCCTCGATCGTGGCTAAATCCGTAGCATAGGAAAGGCGAATGCAGGTATCTGTGCCAAAGGCAATACCCGGAATCACTGCAACCTTTTCTGCCTCTAGGAGCGCATCCGCAAACTCTAGGGAAGTCATGCCAGTTTGTTCAATGTTGGGGAACATATAAAAAGCTCCATCGGGCTTGGGACAGACGAATCCCGGAATACTATTTAATCCAGCATGGATCACTTCTCGGCGCTTGGCAAAGGCTTGGCGCATCTCTTCCACACAATCTTGGGGACTTTCTAGGGCTGCGATCGCCCCGAACTGGGCAAAGGTACAAACATTAGAGGTGCTATGTCCTTGGATTTTGATGGCTGCGTTGATAATCTCCGTATCTCCCGCTAGATAACCTATCCGCCAGCCCGTCATCGAGTACGCCTTGGCAAAACCACTACTAATAATCGTCCGTTGGTTAGTTTCTGAATTTACGGAAGCAATACTCAGGTGTTCGGCTCCATCGTAGAGAATCTTGTGATAGATTTCATCGGCAACTACCAAAATATCTCGATCGACAATTACTTTGGCTAGGGCGCGAATCTCATCAGGAGTATACACAAAGCCCGTGGGGTTAGAAGGGGAGTTGAGGACAAATAATTTCGTGCGATCGGTAATGGCTTGCTCTAACTCGGCGGGAGTGATCTTGTAATTATTCTCAGCCCTAGTGGGGACAATAATCGGTGTGCCATCGGCTAGCTTCACCATTTCGGGATAGCTCAACCAGAAAGGGGAAGGAATAATTACCTCATCTCCCGCTTCGATTAACACCATCATTAAATTAAACAGGGAATGCTTACCGCCATTGGTGACAATGATATTTTCAGGTTGGTAGCTCAAGCCGTGGTCTCGGTTCAGGGTGTTGGCGATCGCCGTGCGTAGTCCCAGCTCTCCGGCGGCGGGACCATAGCGAGTCTTCCCCTCATCCAACGCCTGTTTTGCGGCGGCTTTGATATGGTCTGGAGTATCAAAATCTGGCTCCCCAGCACTAAAGCTACACACATCTACCCCAGCTTTTCGTAGAGCCTTAGCCTTCGAGTCGATCGCCAACGTCATCGAACCAGGAACCTTTGCTACCCTTGCTGCTAATTTCATAAAAATAACTTGCTCAAATTTTCTTAAATTCTCTCAAACTCTCGCAAACTCTCCCAACTTTATCGCAGAATTATCTCAAACAACTGTAAGAATAGTGGCAGAAAGTATGATGGCAAACAACTGCTTGCCTTTCCTAATCTTGTCAGAGTTTACGGTGCTTCTAGTTGAGAATTTTTGAGAAATCTTAGGAAATTTGTATTCTTCTAGATTCTAGAGATAATTCTTAAAGAACTGAGGAAAATCCCCTAAGCCTTGCCCACAGTAGCTCCGGATATAAAACAAACTGATAACTCAAGTTTTTTTGAGATAATTCTTAACAAAATGAGAATCTAAACAGGAAACATTTTAATCTAAAGACTGGGATGATAAATCCATATCATCAAAACATATAAAATTTGGCAAGGGAGTAGATTAGTAAACCAATGAGTGTAAAAGCAAGTGGTGGTAGTTCGGTTGCTCGCCCGCAACTGTACCAGACTGTGCCAGTTTCCACAATTTCCCAAGCGGAACAACAAGACCGCTTCCTGGAACGTGGAGAACTCAGTGAACTATCGAGATATTTTAGTTCCGGCAACAAACGTCTAGAAATTGCTAGTATTCTGACCAATAACGCTGACCTGATCGTTTCGAGAGCGGCTAACCGAATTTTTGTCGGTGGTTCTCCTATGGCTTTCCTCGAAAAACCCGCCGAACCATTACAACTAGCTACCGCAGGCGCCATGTCCCGGAGTAGTGGGGGAGACCTCAAGGAAGGCATGAAGCTAGGTACTGTCACCTACGTGGAGTCTAGTAGTGGTGGTTTCTTGGATGGATTCAAGTCCATTTTTAGTGGCGGTGGCGGTGTGGCTAGTGTTGCTGCCCCTGTCAGTTTCCGTCCCATCAATGTGGCTCGCTATGGCGCCCGGAATATGCAAAAATCCCTCCGGGATATGTCTTGGTTCCTGCGCTATCTGACCTATGCGATCGTGGCAGGAGACTCAAATATTCTGGTAGTCAATGTCCGGGGCTTACGGGAAATTATTGAAAGAGCTTGTTCTAGTGATGCGACGATCGTGGCTCTCGAAGAAATGCGGGTGGCTAGCTTAGGCTATTTCAAAAATGATGGAGAAAGTAAAGAAATCGTTGCTGATTACTTCACAATCTTGATCAACGAGTTCAAAGCTCCCACCCCCTCCACCAAGGTGCGGCAACGTCCCAGTGGAGATCAACAGGGTCTGCAACTGCCCCAGAGTTATTTCAATGCGGCAGAAAATCGTCCCAAGTATGCTATGAAACCGGGCTTGTCGGCTACCGAAAAGACAGCGATCGTCAAGGCAGCCTACCGTCAGGTGTTCGAGCGGGATATCACCAGAGCCTACAGCCAAGCAATTTCTTACCTAGAGTCTCAGGTAAAAAATGGGGATATTTCCATGAAGGAATTTATCCGTCGCCTCGGTAAATCTTCTTTATACCAAAAGCAATTTTTTGAACCTTTTATCAATAGTCGGGCTTTAGAGTTAGCTTTCCGGCATTTCCTTGGTCGGGGTCCTAGTTCCCGGGAAGAGGTGCAAACCTACTTTAGTATTGTTTCTACCGGTGGGTTGGCTGCTTTGGTTGATGCCTTGGTAGATTCCCAAGAATATAGCGATTATTTTGGGGAAGAAACCGTGCCTTATATCCGGGGCTTGGGTGTGGAAGCTCAGGAATGCCGCAACTGGGGACAACAGCAAGACCTGTTTAACTACAGCGCCCCCTTCCGCAAGGTTCCCCAATTCATTACCACCTTTGCCCGCTACGAGCAGCCCCTGCCCGACCAGCATGTTTACGGTTCTGGCAATGATCCTTTGGAAATTCAATTTGGAGCCATCTTCCCGAAAGAAACTAAGAATCCTAGTGCCAGTCCTGCGCCCTTTGGCAAAGATACTCGTCGGATTTTGATTCGCCGGGGTCCGGGGATTGACAACCAACTCAGTAACCCCGGTGCTAGGGCTGAAGCTCCCGGTTCCTTGGGACCCAAGGTATTTAAGCTGGATCAGTTGCCGGGGTCGATCAATGCCAAGGTCAACAGCAATAGTAATGTTAAATACTCCGAAAGCTCTACCCAAGCAGTGATCCGGGCTACTTATCTCCAAGTTTTTGGGCGGGATGTCTACGAAGGGCAACGTCTGAAAGTGGCAGAAATCAAGCTGGAAAACGGCGAGATCACCCTGAGGGAATTTGTACGGGTGCTGGCAAAATCTAACCTGTTCCGGCAGTTGTACTGGACTTCTTTGTACGTGACTAAGGCGATCGAGTACATTCACCGCCGTTTATTGGGTCGTCCTACCTACGGTCGTCAAGAAATCAATAAATACTTTGATATCTCTGCCAAAAAAGGTTTCTATGCCCTTGTAGATGCCATCATTGACTCTCTGGAGTACAGCGAAGCCTTTGGGGAAGATACAGTTCCCTACGAGCGTTATCTCACTCCTGCCGGGGTAGCCATGCGATCGCTCCGGGTAGGTAGTATTCGCTCCGATGTCGGCACTGCTCCCACCAAGGAAGAAACTCCTAAATTTGTGACCTTGGGTGAAGTCAAGGAAATGCGGACGGAGCCAGATATCCAGTTCCGCATCGCTCAAGGTGTGAATGTCCAACGCCAACAAACCAAAGCCTTCAAGCTCACCGACCTCAGTGATAAACCCGCCGTCAATACTTTGATCCGGGCTGCCTATCGCCAAATCTTTGAGCGGGATGTGGAACCCTACATTGTCCGGAGTGAATTCACCGCCCTCGAAAGCAAACTGGGGAATGGAGAAATTAATCTCAAGGAATTTATTGAGGAATTAGGCTGTTCTGGACTTTATATCAAAGAGTTCTACACTCCCTATCCCAATACCAAGGTGATCGAATTAGGAACTAAGCATTTCCTCGGTCGTGCGCCTTTGGATCAAGCAGAAATCCGCAAGTACAACCTGCTATTAGCTTCCGAAGGGCTGCGGGGCTTCATTCGATCGATGGTTAACTCTCCTGAGTATGCCCAAGCCTACGGTGAAGATACTGTGCCTTTCCGCCGTTATCCTACCCTGCCGGCGGCCAACTTCCCCAATACTGAGAAGCTCTACAGCCAACTCACCAAACAAAACGATGACATTGTGGTTCCCAGCTTTACCACGGTGAAATCTCGGATGAATGCCACCCAGATGCCCTTGATGGCGAAGGCGATCGAGGAAATGGCAACCGCAGCCACCCAGATGGATCCGACCAAGCCTCTATTTATTGAGTTGGGACGTTCTTTTGCCAATGGTAAGGGACAATCGGTAGAAATTGGTGTAGGTACATCCCGCCGCAAACCAGCCCGCATCTTCCGCATGAACCCCGGCATGAACCAAGGGGAAACTACTCTGGTCTTGAATGCCATCTATTGTCAAGTAATGGATGTCTTCAGTGGACAAGTGCCTAGCCAGTTCCGCCGCTCTGACCTGGAGAGCAAATTACGCAACGGGGAAACCACGGTGCGGGAGTTTGTCAAAGTGTTAGCAAGTTCAGAAATCTACTGTAAACGCTTCTACACTCCTTACCCCAATACCAAGGTAATTGAGTTCCTGTTCCGGCATCTCTTGGGTCGGGCGCCCGCTACTCAGGCAGAAATTCGCCAGTACAATAAACTATTGGCAGATCAAGGCTTGAAGGCTGCGGTGGAAGCGATCGTGGATGGGGCAGAATACGCCCGCTACTTTGGTGAAGATGTGGTTCCCTACAACCGCTATCCCAACCTCCCCGCCGGGAACTACCTCGGTAGTATCAAAGCTCAAGCTGACTTGGTAAAACAATCTTGGTCTGATCTTTCCCCTTCTCGCTAGTTAGCTAATTAGCAAATTTATTAGTAGTCCTAAGCCCCATTTTCCTTTGGAGACTGGGGTTTTATTTTGATCTTTTCTGCTCATAAAAATGTTTTTCTGTTGCCGATAATTACAGGTAACACCAATGGAGTGTGACATACTCCCCCGACCCAAAAGCTTAGGAATTCTGAGATCAAACAATTTCTTAGATTTGAGACTAATTAGATATTAACTGCTGTATGTCTTCCAAAGAAATATCTAAAAATTGAGCTATATGCTCGGCTATGAGTCCTAATTAAGCTCAATTAGCTACCACTTCTAGTTTTGCTTTTTAACGAACGATTCGGAGTAGGGGATGCCAGATTTATGGGAACGAGTTCAAAGATTCTACTTAGATGAGTTAGAGTCAGAAACTTTGGTGCAAAAGGTGGTTGAATGGGAAAATAAATCTTTTAGCTCTTCTGGAGAAGATTGACTTAAACCTAATTAAATTATTAAATAACTATTTAATATGACCCACTCTACTGATATTAAAACCCTTGCCCAATGGATGGCAGCAGATTTTAGCAACCAAGCCCAAGCCTTTGAGAATCCGCCTCTCTATGCCCATATTCGGGTGTGTATGCGTCCCCTGCCCAAAACTTTTTTGGATGGTTATAGCTTTTTGGTGGAGCAAGCCTACGATTACATGCTTAATCAGCCATACCGGATTCGAGTTTTGCATCTTGTCTTAAATGCTGAAAATATTGAGATTGAAAACTACGTAATTAAAGAAGAAAAAGAATTTTATGGAGCATCTCGAAATCTCCAAAAGCTGCAAACCCTAAAGCCAGAGCAACTAGAGAAGCTTCCCGGTTGTAATATGGTTGTGGAGTGGACGGGGCATAGTTTCCGGGGGACTGTGGAGCCGGGGAAGGCGTGTAAAGTATTCCGCAAGGGACAAGATACTTATCTAGATAGTAGTTTTGAGATTGATCAAGATCATTTTACGAGTATCGATCGAGGACGCAATCCAGAAACTGATGAAATGGTCTGGGGTTCGATCGCCGGAGCCTTTGAATTTGTACGTTGGGCTAGTTTTGCCGAAGAAATTATTGATAGCTAATGGAATTAATAGATTGATTAATATGCTGAAAGAACAATTATAGGCAGCTATTTAGACGATGAAGACAATCCTTTTTTATTTAGGTTTATCCACTCTTTTTACCCATGAATTAGATGCTGTTTCTCAGTCAGAATGGCGATTGCTATATATCTTAAGAGATTTGCCAGAGGAGATATCTAAAAATACTTTTGTAGCTCTCCATGTTCCTCTGTTTGCAATTATTTTTTGGCTAGTATTTAACGAAAATATTAATACAAAAAAATGGTCGAGAATTATCTTAGCGGCATTCTTTGTGATTCATGCTGGCTTGCACAAAAATCTCGAAAATCATCCTCTATATACCTTTAATTCCCCCTTATCTCAAGGATTAATCTTCGGGGCTGGGTTATTTGGCTTGTTATACTTAGTAGCAGAATATGTAGCTAACTACGCTTCTCAATCAGCAAAGATCAACGCTTAAATTTATCTATAGCTGAAGGGTTAGCTCGTGTAAGATCGATTAATTTACTTGATTAATTTTCTGGATAACTTCATCTGCTAATTTGATAAAGGCTTTGGAACCAGAGGAGTTGGGATTATTTAACACCACTGGCATAAAGCTATCTACCGCCTTGGCAACATTGACATCTAGAGGAATTTTGGTTTTAAACAATTGCTCTGGGGAAAAATCATCATTAACCCTCCGCATGACTTGGTTATAGTACATATTCAAGACATTACTACTGGCAGCTACAAACACAATGCCTAGGAGTTTAGAGTGCATTACCTGCTGATTAATTTGGAGGCGGCGGAGTTGGTTAATGCGTCTTTCGAGGAGTTGAGTGCCGACGATCGAGAGGGGTTCTGGGCGACAGGGCATTAAATAAAAATCGCTAGACAGTAAGGCACTCCGAGTCAGGAGATTATAACTAGGGGCGCAATCCAAAATAATCAGATCATAATTGTCTTTGATGGGAGCCAAAATTCCGGCGACAAATTGCTGCTCAAATTTTTGCCAGACTACTTCAAAATCAATTCCTTGCTCCCGGATCGATCGATAGTGGAGAGTTTCCGAAACTAAAAAATCATCATAAAGCTCAATATCCCCCGGCAACAGATCCATCCCCGGCAGCCGACACACATCAGACTGAATTAACTCTTGAATTGCCAGATTTAAGTAATCTTGTTGGTATAGAGATTGTTTAATCAACTGACTCAAAGTCCGCCCAGCCTTGCGAATCTTGGCAAAATCTTGGGGCATGATCAGGCTGAGAGTGGCACTAACTTGAGTATCTAGGTCTACTACTAAAACCCGTTGTTGATGATTTTTTACTAAACAAGCGGCGAGATTCACCGTTAAGGTCGTTTTCCCCACCCCACCTTTCATATTCACGGTGGTAATAATTTTCCCCATAGGTATTTCTCAATTAAATCTGCGGACGTTCCCACGGAATTGCGTATTTTTCCATGGTGGCAAAAAAGCCATACAGCAATATTCCCATGACTGCTAGGCTAAGTAAACCCGCGAAGACTAGAGGAATATCAAAGTTGGAACTAGCGCTCACAATTAGATAGCCAATACCGCCGTTAGAAGCTACGGTTTCGGAAATTACGGAACCAACGAAGGCAAAAGAGATGGCAATTTTTAGGGAAGCAAAGAGGTAGGGCAGGGTGTGGGGGAAGCCGACTTTTTGGAAGATTTCGATCTGGTTAGCGCCCAGCGATCGCAGCACATCTTTCATTTCTACTTCTACGGTTTCTAAACCCAGAGCCACATTGACAGCGATCGGGAAAAAGGCAAGCAGAAAAGCCGTCAGCACTGCGGGAACAGTCCCAATGCCAAACCACAGAGCAAACAGAGGCACTAGGGCTACCTTGGGAATAGTATTAAAGCCGACTAAAATCGGGTACAGCACCACATAAGCCGCACGAGAATAACCAATGATAAAACCAAGGACTACTCCAGTCACCACTGCGATGATAAACCCTAGGAGAGTAGTAGTTAAAGTCCGGTAAGCATTTACTAGGAGGACATCTGCCTTAGATACAGAAGAAGCCATGATCGCTGAGGGGGCTGGCAGGGTAAAAGGCTTAATCCCTAAAATATTTACTAACAATTCCCAAATTACAAATAACAAAACAGTTGCCACGAGGGGCAGGACTACCGAACCCGTCTTTGATTTCAAGAAATTACTCAATTGAGACATAAATATAAATCCTCACCAGCTAATTAAGGTAATTAAAGGAAATTACTAATAGTTTGATGGCTAATATTAACTAATAAAATTAATAGTTGTTTTAGCTATCTTATGAAATTGATTATGTAAGTTAATTATGCAAGGTAATTATGCTGATTTTTTAACTATAGATCAACTAGATTAACTCCGCTTAATATGTCTGCGAACATCAGAAAATAGGTGGTTAAATTCATCACTTAAGCACATTTCTAGAGTCCGGGGACGGGGCAGATTTACCTTGAGTTCGTAGATTACCGTGCTGGGGCGGGGACTCATGACATAGACTCGATCGGACAAAAACACGGCTTCCCGTAGATCATGGGTAATCAAAATACTCACACACTTCACCCGGAGCCACAACTCCTGCAACATTGACCACATATCTTCCTTGGTAAAAGCATCTAAAGCCCCAAATGGCTCATCAAGGAGGAGAATTTCTGGCTGGTGAATCAGCGCGCGACAAAGAGAAGCCCGTTGTCTCATGCCCCCGGATAGTTGCCAAGGTAATTGTTTTTGGAAGTCTTGAAGCCCCACGGTGGCGAGTAGCTCTTGGGCAGCTTTGGTGTAGCGGGGGAGATTTTCCTTGAAATTGCGTTTGTAGGGTTCCACAACTTCGAGGGGGAGCAGGACATTATCAAGGGTGTTGCGCCATGGCAGGAGGACGGGATTTTGGAAGGCAATACCGACATTTTTTAGGGGTTTGGTAATTTTTGTGCCGTGGAGGTTGACGGAGCCGATCGGGGCAGGATTTAGCCCTGACACCATCTTGAGGATTGAGGTCTTGCCACAGCCACTGGGTCCAACTACAGAAATAAATTCTCCAGCCTGAACTGCGATCGAAACATCTTGAATAATCCGGCGGGGTTCTCCACTGACGATGTACTCTAGTCCTACTTGATCAAATTCTAGAAAAGGCTGGGAACTGGGATAGACCTGATTATTAACGGTAGTTTCTGGCTGTAGCATAAAACCTCTACATTTAATTTTTTAACATTTTTTTGAAATTATCGACATTAGAGCAACAAGTTGCATTCATTAAAATTTAATTTGCCCCAATGATTTGTATTTTTTAATACTTTATTTTTACAAGTAAGCAAATTCAGGAAATCTATAAAAAATGTAGAGATGGGGGCAATATTATGAGCAATATTCTGGGTAATAGATAGAGAATATTAGAGATACTTTATAGATAGAGCAGTCCTAAATGATTAGATACCAAGATAAGTATTGTTCTACTTTTAAAAAGTCAAATCTCACTACAAAATCTGAGGAAAAAACTTAAACTGTGCCAAACTATGGCTAACGCCACGCTTTGCGAACAGGCTCATATTGCCAAACGATCGTCGGACTGGCTGGTTTTGGAAACTAGCTCATTACATTCCTATCAGTTCTCTAGGTATTTTATTAATTATTTACCATACACTTCAATAGTATTGAACTTAGATGGAATATTACCAAGACTATAAAAATCTGTTAATTTATTTCCTTGACTATCTATAAAAGAAGCCAAATATTCATAAACACTAATATTTTCAATAGATTCTAATGAATCAGAAAAATTCAACCACTCAACATCAAATACTTTCCCCATATCACTAAATATCACTTTTCCCTTACCCATTGTACAATCATGCCACGGAAACTTTCCCCATTTGCGGCGAATATCGATCTGCCATTGCCCATTCGGGTAAATTTTCAATGTTTCATCAGAAATAGAAATCAATTGACCATCTGATAATAGGTAGCTTTTAGAGATTTTTGGAGGTGAGAATATTTGAGGTTGGGGCATAGCTCCATAGACAATATGAGAAATATAATTAGCAAGATAATAAAAGCCAAAACTTCTAGGCGACTTTTCTTTCCGAGTCCACCAAGGAATAAATTTAGACGCTTTTAGTATAGAATCTATTTCTTCTCGATGGGCTTCATAGCAGCCGATAATTTGCTGATATTCCCTATGAGTAAACTTAGCTGGATCTACATAAACTATCCAATCCCTTCCTGCTAGTACATTATCATGATGAAAAGTTTTAATTTCTAACTTAGCACGCTCGATCGGATCAACTGGCAAACCCAAATCTGAGTGATCATAAGAATGCCGTCCATCTAAAGCGCGAGAAACCATTTTATTATTAAAATAAAGAATAGGGAATCGAATTAAATCACCAGAAATCATTTTTCCAATTCTAAAGGAGTGCTCCTCCTTTATGACAAGATAATTAGAATTTCCAGTATATTCATCAAGACAAGTTACGCCAATAGTAAAAATATATGGACGCTTCTTTTTATAGTGCCTAGTCAAATTATATTGACTTGTAGGCGAGAGCAATTCGTATGTTCCCCAAGCTATTAACAAAACCCCTATTACAAGATAACTAGCTACACCTTCTAGTCTAAGTACATGCAATATGCGAGTAATTCCTTTGTATAATTTGTTCATAATTACCCTCTTTGTCACCCCTTGAGCAAAAGATCATAATTTTAGGGCGGGAATATCCTGTTGAGTATGGTATCTAGGAGCATCTACTTAGACAAGTTTGTGGAAGATTTTTCCTAGTTACTTGACCAGCATCCTCGAAATAGACGATAAATAAGTTAACCAGATAGACTAGTAGATAGATTGATTAGAAAGTAATACTTATAGTCGGGATTGATGCTGAATTGCCCTAATGTTCGTTGTCAAGCTGCCAATAAATTGGATAGCAACT
>JAIMKT010000045.1:0-1324 GCA_020692245.1 Microcoleus sp. GA_180221_E-2-1-MAG-45_12 | reverse complement strand
TTGTGGAACGCCTTTGCTGAGGCGCTATCTGTGGATGCTGGGGGTGACAATGACACCTCAACGCATTGGTGAGACGATCGACTCTCGTTATTTAGTAGTGCAACCCCGACTGCTCCTAGACACAAAACCGGCCACTTCTCCAGAGACTCCCGAAGATTTTCCTCCAGAGATTGGCAATTACCTCCATTTATTTTCCCAGAGATTGCATGTTCCTCAAGTTTACGGGCTAGTCCGGGATACGGTGCTAAATAATGGGTCAATTTGGTTATTGGAAGGTGTGCCGATGATTGGCGATCGCCTCGCCCCGGAACTCAGCACCGTCTGGTCAGGGGCAAGTCCTCTGAGACAGCTATCTTGGCTAAGACAGATTGCCCATCTCTGGGAACCTCTCCAAAATCGGAGCCTGAGTTTGACGCTCATCAGTCCCGAACTGCTCCGAGTCCACAGTTCTCTGGTGAAACTGCTCCAACTCCAAAGTAACCGCCATGCCCTGAGTTTGGCAGATTTGGGACAATATTGGCTAACTCTTGTGCAACCCCAAAGCTCGATCGCTGGCTTTCTAGAAGAGTTGGGGGTGAGGATGATCACTGGGGCAATTAGTGATACGGCGCAACTGTTGACGGTGCTGGATTGGGCAATCGAGGAGTGTAGTCAGCAAGTTAATCATCAGTACCAAGTTTTAACCAGTACAGATAAGGGACCAACCCGGGGCGGCAATGAGGATGATTGTTATCCGAGGGCGGGGCAGATCACAACCCCCAGCAAGAACCTGTTAACTATTGTTTGTGACGGCATTGGGGGCCATGAAGGTGGAGAAGTTGCTTCCCATTTAGCAATCACAACTATCCAAAGGCAAATAGAGCAGTTTGATCTCCAGAGTAAATATCCGGCTCCGGCGATCGAGCAGAAATTAATCAAAGCAGTGAGGGTTGCTAATGATGTGATCAGCGATCGCAACGATCGAGAACAACGTCAGAGCCGTCAACGCATGGGGACAACCCTAGTGATGGCGTGGAGTCATGCCCACGAGCTTTACTTTAGCCATGTGGGAGATAGCCGAGCCTACTGGATCACGCCGACTTCCTGTGATCAAATTACCCTAGATGATGATATTGCCTCCCGGGAGGTTGGTCTAGGTTATGCTCTTTACCGAGAAGCTCTCAAGTATCCCTCCTCCGGCTCCCTTGTCCAAGCCTTGGGCATGACTTCTTCAGTGAATCTCCACCCCGCCGTCCAGCGTTTGACCCTTGATGAATCGGGGATTATCCTCCTCTGCTCCGATGGTTTGAGTGACTACGATCGAGTGGAACAATACTGGGAAAAA
>JAIMKT010000044.1:26041-32993 GCA_020692245.1 Microcoleus sp. GA_180221_E-2-1-MAG-45_12 | reverse complement strand
CCTTGGCGATCGTTGGGTCTAAAATCAATGTCTGGGAAGCAGCAATTAGGGAATCTCGCCCAAACAAAGTTGAAAACCAAGGCACTCCTGCCGCCAAGAAATGATTTCCATCAAAGGTCTGACGCAAAAGATAGATATCTTGGACAGCCTTGTTAATAACTTGATTAAGATACTTGTTATCTGTTTGGATTTTTGTAATATTTTCTCGCCAGATTTTTTCCTCTAGGAGTTCTTCAGCCTGAGCTTGGCTAAAGGAAGAAGGGGCGCTGACCGTAGAAGTAGGATGATTATTTGTAAATAAATGTAAACCATAGCTCAAGGTGACACTAGCACCAGCTTCTAGATGCAGATGCCAAAGAGCCGTGTAGTCCTTGATCTCATCGGGTAAACAGGCACTGAACTGAATCTGTGACTCCATGACAACGCCGTCTAGACCTTGGTAGGCAAGGAGAATTTCCTTAATACTTCCCTCGGTATCAGGAATGTACTGGAGAAACTTCCCCCGCTTAGTGCGGACTACGCCCCGGACTTCAAAAAGGTCAGCAAAATCTGCATCAAAGCTCAGACTCATGACAAAATCTACAGGTTTGGTATTGTGGTTTGTCACTTGAATTTCTTCAAATAAACCGCCCTTAATGATCATGCGCCGGAGGATACCCAGGGTTTCGGCGGGGATCGCTATTTTCGGAGTTGGAGAATTTTGATAGATTGCCGGATCGCCAAGGGTAGTACCAAGATTACTGCCAAATTTATCCTCAGAACTAGGCTCCGAGACATTTTTAGCAATATTTTCAGGAATATTTTTAGCAATATTCTCAACAATAGGCTTAGGATCATTCTCAGCCTCACTTGGGAAAGGATTTTTCAGCCCATCTTGATCGGCTTCCCTGACTAGGTTCCCGTCAGCATTAGCAACACCATCAAGAGATTCACTAGGAGCATCGATCTGGGGATTAGCACAGAGGATGGACATGGCAAAACCTTGATGGGCATTGCTACTAAAGGGAACTGGCGATCGACCCTCAATTTGCAATTCCAAGCGACTCAGGAACCTCGTATCTCGGCAGAATAGACCCATACTGCCTTCCATACTGTCCGATCGACAACCCGCCCCGGAGATGTTACCGAGGGTATCGGTAATTAGGAACAAGTCATCATCCTTGAGGGTGAGGGTCGTAATAGGTCGATCGCTAGTTACACAACTCCAGTTGCTGCTGGGTAATTCGGTGGTGGCGGTAAAACTTCTGCCGTTGATCTCGATTAACTCTGGCATAGGTTCTTGCTCAAGATTTTGGAGGGATAGCTTTGGTGACGAATTGGCGTAGATCGGAAATTCCAAGGCTGTTCGTGCATTAGGGATTTGGCAAGCACATGGCGATAGAGTTCCGTCAGTTGTATTGCTACACCAGACCAACTAAAGCGTTGATTTACATTAATTGTAGCTTGTTTACGGAGTTGTTGCGCCCAGGCTTCATTGCAGATAATTCGCTCGATCGCCTCAGCAAAAGCCTCGTGATCTTGAGGAGGAACCAAAAGCCCTGTTTCTTCCGGGACTACGGTAAACTGCAAACCCCCCACATCTGAAGCCACCACAGGAGCCCCACAGGCCATCGCCTCGATCGCCACCAAGCCAAAGGGTTCGTAATGGCTAGGAACCACAGACACATCCGTTGCGGCGTAATAGTAGGGCAGAGAATCATGGTCAACTCGTCCCGCAAAAGTGGTAACTTCCTCTAGCCCTAGTTCCTTAACCAGAGCTTCAATGCGGAGGCGTTCTTGCCCGTCAGCCTTATCGGGAGAGCTACCCCCGGCAATTATCAACTTCAGGTTGGGAATTCCCTTTTGATGCAGCAAAGCCCCAGCCCGGACAAAGGTTTCAATACCCTTACGGGGATCAAATCTCCCTACGTAGAGAACTACCCGGTCTTGGGGAGATAAACCTAGGTGCGCCCTAGCTTCTGTCCGAGACATGGGTCGGAAGTTACTAATATCAGTACCACACGGAATAATCTCAACTTGTCCTAGAGGAGAAACTAAATTACGGAGGGACTCTTTTTCTTGGGGGCTGGTGGCAATGATGCAATCAGCATTTTCTAAAATTTCTTTTTCCACAGCCAAACGGGTAGAAGCAATATCTGGTAATTCTGGAATAGATTGATATTTAACGGCTCCTAGGGAATGGTAAGTGTGGACAAGTTGCGTACCACCATTTTTTTGGAGTTGCAACCCAATCCAAGCAGAGAGCCAGTAGTTGGTATGAATTAGGGGGTAAGCCATGCCTTGCTTGCTTTGAAATTCCTGAAATGATTGGACAAATTCGGGCATGTGAGCAAACTGCTCGTCTCTGGGGATAAATTCTTCTGGCCCAGCCTTGAGGCGAATTGTCCGACAGTGGGGAGTGTGTTCCACAATGGTTGGGTCTGTGGCATTGATGCGGCGGGTAAACATATCCACTTGCCAACCCAACTCTGCTAGGTGTTCGCCTACTTGACGCACGTACACATTCTGACCTCCGGCTTCTTCTCCACCAATGTCAGCCGCAGGGTCTGCATGGTTAGAAATTAGGGCGATCGCCTGTCTATCAAGTCTTTGCATTGTATTGACCTCCAAAGTCTATTTTAAGCTAATCTCCAGTGGGGTAAAGGTAAAACCTGCAATCTTTTGCAACCTTTTGTTACCTATATTTACTTATCCTGAAGATAGTCTTTACTTTCGACACTATTAGTATAGTAACTGCTATCCTGTATATTCACAAATGTTTACTGTGGACATCTCTATTTCAAGATTAGGTAAATCTAGGCTCCAATCTTCTCTGTCTTCACGCATTTAAGGCAAATCTAGAGATAATTATCTAAGGATTATTTTCTACATATTTTTATTATCTGTTTTTCTTTGACAGTGAAAAATTAGTGTGAAAATTCAATCTAGATTCGTACCAAACTTGCATTAAACCCACAGCAAACTTGCATTAAACCTTTGTTAAAACTTTACTGCGACCATTCTTGGCATAGCGATCTGTGAGTAATTGTTGATACACAGCTTCGTAGCTATCTGTCATGCGTTGGGCTGTGAAATTCATGAGGACATGATCTCGACAAACCCGGCGATCGAGTTGCTTGGCAGCATCAATGGCAGCGACACACTCATCCACGCTAGAGCAAAGAAAACCACTCTTCCCATGGGCAACAATTTCTGGCACAGAGCCTAAATTCATTGCAATCACGGGGGTTCCCGTCGCCATGGATTCGATCATGACTAGTCCAAAGGGTTCTCGCCATGTGATCGGAAAGAGAGTCGCCACTGCTCCGCCCATAAGGACACTTTTTTGCTGGTGATTGGCTTCACCGAGGAACTCAATTTGCGTCCCGTCGATTAGGGGCTGAATTTCTTGAGCAAAATATTCTGTATCCACCGGGTCAACTTTTCCGGCAATCTTCAGATGCCATCCCGATTTCTTAGCAATCTCGATCGCCAGATGCACGCCCTTCTCTGGGGAGATTCTCCCTAAAAAAGCTAAGTAAGGTGGATTATCCGGTGTGGGGTGAAATTCGTAGGTACTGGCATCAATGCCGTTGTAAACTGTGGCAACATAATTTAAGCCTAATCTCGGTTCTCGCTGGGAGTCCGAAATACTGACGAAAGGTTGCTTTTGGGCATAGGTAAACATTTTTTCATTGTCTGGGGTGAAAATTCCGTGCAAGGTATGTACCGTAGGAGTTTCTACCAAAGGAGCATAGGGCAAGGCTCCGCAGCCAACGTGGGAATGGATAATATCAAATTCCTTAGCTCTGCCGTAAGCCTGACTAATACTAAGCATTTCATAAATGCCATATTCTTTAATTTTGGAGTCTAGGCGGAGAGCTTGGGGATGGACTGACTCTAGCTGGGCAGTGGTGACAGAATCCCCGGAAGCGAACAAAGTCACTTCATGACCACGGCGGACTAGCTCTTCAGTGAGCAAGCTAACTACTAATTCAATACCACCATAGGCTGGCGGTGGTACAGTTTCCCAAAGGGGAGCAATCTGGGCAATCCTCATTACAACCTCCTGTATTTCTACTCAAGATGATGACAATGGTTAGACTCAGATTAAGAGAGACAAATTCGAGAGAGATTAATCAAGCAGGATTAAAGCTCCGGTTAACTTTGATATTTAGTTTCTGTCTCTTGGTTAATTTGGTTTAAGCACCTAAATGCACATTAATAGAAATTTTTGGAGTTAGCAAACACCCTCAAGGACGGAAATCCCTACCGATCGCTTCTCTAATTTTCCCTTACCCTGAATACTTGTCCTGATTAGTTCGATCGCCACTTTGATCTCTATTTACTAGCGGATTTCATGATTACTAACTAATTTTCATGCTAGTTTTTGCTCCTAGTTTTCTTTGAATTGAATCTTTAAATATAAAATTGAAATGTAGGCAGTGATCTCTATCAATGAACTATTTCTTAAACTAATTCTGTAGATAGTTACTTAAGAACATTAATGAACGATTCTATACCACTATTTGATTAGTTGATTTCTGTAGAAACTTTATTAAAGATAAATTGTCAAGAGCTGCAACCTCAGTGTTAATACTGATCTCGTACTTATTTTGCTATATCTAAAAGCCTAAAAAACATTTTTCAAGTTCGTGATGGGGATCACTGTAGTCTCTTCATAGGATCACAAGATTTAGGAGCTTTTTATCACCATTCTGGTGGTACTGAAGATAGATCATATTAATATATAGATTTTATAAATTTTTTGTGAAGCTAGGTAGAGGTAATAAAAATGGTGGCAATGCAAATATCCTTTCCTAATGAGAGATTGAGAGAAGTAGTAAAAAATATTCTTTCCCATCGCAGCATCAACCGTACAGATCAGAAGGTTTTTATGTCGGCACTCCTCTCTAAGGACAAACTTTCTCCAGAAGACCAAAAAATCATTGACCAAGTGTACCAAGGACTACAGAGTGGTTTAATTAAGGTCATAGACTAGCTCAGTACCCTGAACCTGATCCAAGACTTTGGGCTTGATTAAAAAGTTATAGACTGGCAGCCTAGGAAACAGAAAGAAATTGTTTAATTATCGAGAGTAATCTCGCTAACAAGCTAAATTTGGGCTAAGTTAAATAAAAGATTAGACAAGGCTGGGGAATTATGAACGCTCACGATTTTTTAATGTTGGTATTGTTACTTACTCCGGGTTTGTTGCTCTCCGCAGCAGTTATGGCAGCTTTTGCCGTTGGGGGTTAACTCGGTAAGTTGGTGATAAATTACGATCGATAAATAGGGGCAATAACTATGGATTATGTAGTTAATAACCCAGCTTTGGTCATAAATTTACTCCGGGAGCATTTGCAAATGGTGGGGATATCCTGCCTACTGGCGATCGCTCTCGCCGTTCCCTTTGCCTTATTGATTACGAATTACCCCCGCCTTGGTACTGCCGTTATGGGAGGATTGGGGGTAATTTACACGATTCCTAGCTTGGCGTTGATCATTCTTTTTGTGCCTTGGTTAGGTTTGAGCAATAAACCCGTAATTTTAGCAATGGTGCTGTACTGTCAGGTGATTTTAGTTCGGAACCTAGTCGTGGGGTTGCAGGAAATTGCCCCCGAAGTTCATGAAGCAGCTCAAGGTATGGGCATGAATAGCTGGCAACGGTGGTGGTGGGTAGAAGTCCCTTTGGTGTTGCCGTTGTTTTTGGCGGGAGTCAGGTTGGGGGCGATCGTGGTGATTGCTGTGGCAACCATTGGAGCTAAGTTTGGAGCCGGGGGTTTAGGTACTCTGCTCTTTGAGGGCATTGCGGCCGATCGCTACGACAAAATCTGGGTGGGAGTAATCCTGATCATCATCCTCGCTTTGGGGATCAACACAGGTTTATTACTGCTAGAACGCAAGGCAAGAGGAAATTTCGCTGCCTAAAACATGGATATTTAATTTAATTGTTTATTTTTCCATCTCGGCGACGGATTTGGGGACTCCAGCCGTTAGCACTTCACAGCCATCAGGGGTGACTAAAACATCATCTTCGATGCGTATACCAATACCCCGCCACTGTTCGAGGAGGACTGGTTGCCCGATCGCCACTGGTTGGTCAGCATTGATATAAATTCCCGGCTCCACCGTGAGAACTTGACCGGGTTGCAGGGGTTCTCCTTCTTCACCTTGTTTATAGGTTCCCGTATCATGGACATCAATCCCCAGCCAATGCCCCGTGTTGTGCATGTAGAAAGATTTATATTTTTCGGTTTTAATCAGTTCCTCAACACTGCCCCGGAGCAGCCCTAGGTCTACTAAGCCCTCGGTGATCACCTTCACGGCAGCCTCATGGATTTGATGATAAAAATTACCGGGTTTCACTTGCTCGATCGCTTGCCTTTGGGCTTCGAGGACAATTTCGTAGATGGCTTTTTGGGGGGCGGTGAATTTGCCATTGACGGGGAAGGTGCGGGTAATATCCGAGCAGTAGTATTGATAGCGACAGCCAGCATCGATGAGTAATAAATCTCCATCCTGCATTTGTTGATTGTTGGCAATGTAGTGGAGAATGCAGGAATTTCTGCCAGAAGCGACGATCGAGGGATAGGCAAGATCGCCACCACTTTTATGAAAAATATACTCAATCTCGGCAGCAATTTCGTACTCATAACGTCCGGGAGCCGTGATTTCCCGTGCCTGATTATGGGCTTTGGCGGCAATATCCGCAGCTCGTTGCATGAGGGAAATTTCTTGGGGACTCTTGACCCGGCGCATTTTTGATAAAACGGGCATGGGGTCTTCAATGGCGATCGGTCCAATTCCTTGTCTTTGGTAGTGGCGTAATCCTGTTTGCCAGAATTTAATGACCAGATGGTTAAAATTTTGATCGCTGCCCATGTGGTAGTAGAGGCGATCGGCTTTCTGGATATATTGAAATAGCTGCGCTTCCAGTTCCGCTATGGCATAGACCACATCCGCCCCAAAT
>JAIMKT010000044.1:3101-25986 GCA_020692245.1 Microcoleus sp. GA_180221_E-2-1-MAG-45_12 | reverse complement strand
GATTTTTGGGTTGGACAAATAAAATAAACTGATGGCGATCGTGGTGGGGAGCTAAGACCAACACGGCTCCCGGTTCATCAAATCCCGTCAGGTAATAAAAATCGCTACTCTGACGGAAACCCCGTTCTCCCTCGGCTGGGCTACAAAAAATAGCTGTCCCCTTACCAAGGGCTGCCATATAACGGCGGCGGCGATCGAGATACTCAGCACTAGGGAAATTGGACTGTAGGGGATTAGATGTAATAGACATGATCCAGATTTAGGGAGTTTTTGAGGCTATTAATGCTCTTGATATCTAATTTTTAGTTAGTTTTTAGTTTAGTTATAACTAGTTATCAAAATTTAGGCAAAGCTATAGCCCGGAACAATGATCAGGGAGCCTTGGCTGGGAAGATTAGCTGGGGTGAGATTAATAGTCTCGTTACCGCCCTTGCGTTCGATGGGAGTCCCCGCCATGACATTCAAAAAATCATCCACGGCGACAATATCACAACTGGCAGCATCGGCAGCTTGAGTGCGAAAATGGGTAGGAATAATCACCTTGGGGTTAAGAATGGCGATCGCGGCTTGAGCTTCTTGGGGAGAATAGGCTTTTGCCCCACCGCCCACGGGAATCATCAATACATCTGGGCGACCCATGAGAATTCTCTGCTCAGTCTCGATCGGGGAAGCTAACGCCCCCAAGTGGAGAATATTCAGCCCTGCTTGATTCCACCGCCAAGCTACATTCCGCCCAAATCTCCTGCCGCCTAGACGGTCTTTTGCCACACTAATGCCCTGCATTTGCATTCCCGGCAATTGGTATAAGCCCGGCTCTGTCAAGATGCGAGTTCCCCTTGGAATACTATCCACCGCCCCTTCATCGAAAAGCAAGCTACTTGCTAAGACGAGATTTGCTGAAACCGTAGGCAGACGATAGCCCGCCGTACAGCCCAAAGTCCGAAATGGGTTAACCAAAATCCGCATCTCGCCGCTACTAATCAAAAAGCAAGTATGTCCTAACCACTGGATATTCAGACTAGGATTCCCCTGAGCCTGAGCTAATCCTCCATTCCGGTAAAACTCAGTGACCGCTCCCGTTGCTGCTGATAACAAGCTAATCCCTGCATACTTCACAAATTGTCGCCGTTTCATTATTTTTAATGGATCCAATTACTTATAAATTACTTAAAACTATCCTGAGCTAGTTTATCCCAGAGACAACAAAAAGTTTCTCAGAAGTTCCTTACCACAGGAAGTTAAAATGCTTTCGGGATGGAATTGGACTCCTTGGATGTGAGGATATTGGCGGTGGCGGACTCCCATGACAGTGCCATCGGCAACCCAAGCGGTGATTTCGAGGCTATCGGGACAGGTGGGTCGATCGATCACCAAGCTATGATAGCGAGTTGCCGTAAAGGGATTTGCTAAACCTTGGAATACACCTACGCCGCTATGCTGAATTTCTGAGGTTTTCCCGTGCATGAGAACTGGGGCTGCCACTACATTCCCCCCAAAAATCTGCCCAATACTCTGATGTCCTAAACACACACCTAAAATTGGTAAGTCTTTGCCGAGGGTTTTAATGATGTCTAGGGAAATTCCGGCATCGTCTGGACGACCAGGCCCCGGAGAAATGACAACAGCATCGGGTTTTAATTGCTGAATTTGCTCTAGGGAAATCTGGTCATTGCGGTAGACTTGGACTTCCTTGGCTACGGGAATTTCGCCGCCTAATTCTTCTAAGTATTGGACTAAGTTGTAGGTGAAACTATCGTAATTGTCAATAACTATAATCAACTCGATCGCTCCTCAATATATTTTGCTACTAGAAAGTATTGTTGTAGTTGCGACTTTAGTCGTCAGAACCTTTGTAGACATCTTCTAAGACTAATCCCTATCATGCCATTGCTTGCGACCAAGTAGTCACCAGAAAAACAATCACCGTAGCAAGAGCCAGAACACCTTGGATAATATTCCCCACGATCGTCCCCACAATAATCCCTAGAGTTGCCTTGAAAGATATCTGGGCGCGTTCCTTCAACTCTAGGCGGCGATGGTAGAGAAACTCTCCGGTGAAAGCACCGACGATCGGCCCAAACAACATCCCTACCAAAGGTCCACCAATAGGCAGGGCAGGCAATAAACCAAAAAATCCCAACAGCAGACCAATAATGGCTCCCCACTGTCCCCAATCACTGGCTCCCGCTTTTTTTGCACCAACATAGCTACTAAGAAAATCCACTGCCAAGCTGAGGACGAAGACGGCGATCGCCACCCCCAAAGCCACTGTAACCCCACTAAAACCTTTAACCGCACCCCAAATAATAATGGCTACCAAAATTAGGCTCGAACCGGGCAAAGCAGGGATCACGGCTCCGGCTACACCGACAATCATCACTAAAACCAAGAACCCATAGAGAGCGATCGTACCTATTTCCATATTTACCAAACCTTACTATCTTGCAGAAACTATATTTCGGAAGTCAAAAAAATTAAGCTTAATCACTCCAATGGTAAAACAATGGGAAGACATCCTGCATCAGACTTAAGCAATTTCAGGCAATTTTGCAATCTACAGCTAAATAACAGCTAATAATTCAAAGCTATCTCAGAGGTAGTCTAAAAAGTTACTGTGGAAAGATAGTGGCGACTAAAGTCGTTACTACAATAAGACTTTAATCATGTGGCTTCAGGGAAATTTAGCGATTTAAGCAACTAAAAATCTAGAGAAAAATAGCAATATTGGGAGCATATCAAGATTCCCTGACATAATGATCCCTGCATTTCCCGAAATGTCGTCAAATCATCATAAATACCCTGCTTACCCCCTTGACCAAAGCAAATTTGTTACATATCTTTAATAGTGTGATCCCCATGATCCCAAAGAAATAAAGCTAATTATCCAAGTTTCAGAATCTCTTCTGTAGCCCGGTCTAATTAGTCAGAGGACTTTGCAGACGATAAATATTCAAACTAGGGCAAAGTGCCATGGTGTGCAGCCAGTGTGCAGCCAGCGTAACTCTCTAGTTAGTAGCCCTAAATCCTAATCCTATGGCAAGAGAACAACCCCCCCTAGAGGAAATGACTTTGAGGCAACTCCGGAAAGTCGCCAGTGAGTACAACATTTCTCGCTACAGTCGGATGCGGAAAGAACAGTTACTAGAGGAAATCCTGAAAAAGGCAAAAACTGATGGGTCTTCTAGTGCAACCTCTATGCCCATCCCCCAGCCCATAGCCCCTACGGCAAGTCTTACCCCAACACCCAAAAAAATAACCGAACCATTGGAGGCAGAAGAAAAAGTAATGGAACCAAAACAGTTTGCCCAAGAAAATTTAGAGAGTGAGTCAACCCCTGTAGCTGTAGTCAATTTGGCAGATGTGGATCATGGTCTCCCAGATTTACCCTCTGGCTACGGAGAAAGCCGGATTGTGCTGATGCCTCGCGATCCTCAATGGGCTTATGCTTACTGGGATATCCCCAATGACCACAAAGAAGAACTCCGCCGTCAAGGGGGGCAACAGTTGGCTCTGAGAATTTATGACGTAACCGATGTGGATATCAATTACCAAAGTCCCCACAGTGTGCAGGAGTATCCCTGTGATGAACTAGCACGGGAGTGGTATTTGCCCATGCCAGTGAGCGATCGAGACTACACCGTAGATGTGGGATATCGTTGTGCTGATGGTCGTTGGTTAGTCTTAGCCCGCTCTGCTCCAGTACGGGTTCCTCCGGTTTATCCTAGTGATTGGATTGAAGATCATTTTATTACTGTTAGTTGGGATGAAGACCTCACAGGTAAGACCTTCCTAGAACTGATTCCCCCCAGCCGTCGCTTTGCTACTGCGGCTAAAGATGGTGTGATGGGTGGTAGCACTACTGGCAACCAGATCTACGATCAAATCTTTAACATGGCGCAATCCAGCGAGGCGCAACGAGTTGTCGGTTCCCTCTTTGGTTCTATGCAACAGGTTCCCATGCATGAACAAGCTCTCAGTTCCTACGTCTTCCCCTCTGGAGTTGGCATGTGGGCTGTGCCTACCGCTTCTGGGATCAATATGTCAGGTGTTGGCATGGGCGTGGGCTTAAATATGTCTGGGGTGGGCTTTGGGGCTTCGGCAGCTCCTAATCGTCCCCGGAAGTTCTGGTTAGTGGCAGATGCAGAGTTGATTGTCTATGGGGCAACGGAGCCTGATGCTACAGTGACGATCGGCGGTCAACCGATTAAACTCAGCCCTGATGGGACTTTCCGATTCCAGATGTCTTTCCAAGATGGCTTGATTGATTACCCAATTATGGCTGTCGCTGTGGATGGAGAACAGACTCGATCGATCCACATGAAGTTTGAGCGAGAAACTCCTTCCCGCCACACCAACACCAAGGAAGATGCGGTACTAGAATGGATGAGTTAATAAAACTACCTAGCTTAAAGTTGCCCAAAGTTAATCAAGTCAAGACAACTCAAAAGTTAACTCCACTCTTAGTTTGGATTTCTTGCTAGTATTTTCAAAATCTATCAGCCCTTCACTAGATCAGTGGGGGGTTTTATTTTGAGTAAAGTTTCTGTTAACCTGATTATCCGAGTGCAGGACAGCAAGATATTTTGTTAGCGATCGCATCACAAGTAACTCTAAAATATTCTTAATAGCTGTTCACTGAATAACTAATGCTTCGACAAGTCTTAATAATGAGCCTGATACTTGTTCCTGATAACTGTTCCCTGATAACTGTATGTCTAACTCCAGCAAAATTACCAAGCCGCCCACAGCAGATGATCTCAACCAAGAATCCATAGTTCAAAATCATATTCTTGTAGTAGATGATACTAAAGACAATTTACTGCTGATCCGAGCTATGTTGTCTCCCCTTGGTTATCGATTGAGCTTAGTTAACAGTGGGGCAGAAGCCCTAGAAATTATTACAGCGCAGGATAGTAATGGTGTTCCCTGTCCACCAGATTTGGTGTTGGTTGATGTGATGATGCCAGAAATGGATGGCTATGAAGTCACAAGGCGGATTCGAGGCAACACCAAATTACCCTTTATTCCAATTTTGTTGATCACCGCCTACGATCAAGCCAGCGTGGTCAAGGGGCTAGAACTAGGGGCAGATGAATTTATTCGCAAGCCCGTTTCTATTGATGAATTATTAGCACGGGTACAGTCTTTGTTGCGGTTGAAGCAAAGTGTGGATGAACGGGATATGATCGCTCGGCAGCGAGAAGATTTTGTCTCCCGTTTGACCCATGACCTCCGCACCCCCCTATTAGCCGCAGACCGGATGCTCCACCTGATGCAGCAGGGAGTTTTGGGAGAACTGACGAATTCTATGCAGGAAGCGATCGTCACCATGATCAGGAGTAATCAAAATTTGGTGACAATGGTTAACACCCTCCTAGAGGTTTCTCGCTATGATGCGGGAGAAAAAAATCTCTATTTTGCCGCCGTTAATATCCGAGATCTCCTCAAAGAAGTAGTTGATGAACTCCAGCCCCTGGCGATCGATAAGCAGCTCTCCCTTGATTATCAAGCCTCAGAATCTCCCTTTCTCGTCTTGGGCGATCGTCTAGAACTCCATCGGGTTTTCACCAACCTAGTCGGTAATGCCATCAAATTCACCGACACCGGGACTATCACCATCACTACCACCAGCTATCCGGGAAAACTCGATATTGCCGTCCGAGACACTGGCGCTGGGATTAGCCCCGAACTCCTGCCCCTTGTTTTTAATCGCTTCCGTACTGGGAATCATCGAGCCTCTGGTAGTGGCTTGGGTTTGCACCTCTGTAAACGAATTATTGACGCTCACCAAGGGCAAATCACTGTCACTTCTGATCCTGAAACTGGCAGTGTGTTTTTGGTTTCTCTACCTTTGCTGGATCAAGCTATCTAGAATCTTGATCTAAAATCTTGATCTAAAATCTTAGTCTAGTACTTTAGGTGATGTTGCCGCGTGGAAACGTGATTTGCCGATTCTAAGACCTATCAAGAGGATAAACAAAGGAGGTCAGGTTTTTTGAGCAAGGTTTTTTGAGCAAGGTTTTTTGAGCAAGATTTAGATTGGGTCTGGTTCTTGGAGAGAGCAGGTTATGAATGAACTTTGCACTGAAATTTGTACTGAAATTTGGACTGAGTTTTAGACAAAAAATACATATTGAAAAATATAGCTTTGGAGCCTTGGCATCTAAAACAATCAATGATATAGTCTATGACTCAATAACCTCAACAACCTTAAATTAAGTAGACCTTACATAACTTTAACCATCACTCCAGAAATTATCCTCCACCCCACCAATACCCCATGCCTGTCCAGCCCAATCCTCAATCTGATCTAAATAACCAAGGGGAAGGGGAACTATACGAATCAACCCCTGTATATGTTCTGAAGGAACTTCTTCATCGATTCCAAAGAGAACAGACCAAAACTCAAGATCTTCTCTCTTCTCTGGGTTTTGCCCTACGGAGTTTTAATAATCTCAATCAATTCCTAGAAATTATTCCCATGATGGCGGCACGGGTTACTGATGCTGACAGTGGAGCTTTGTTCTTGTTCAAACCTAATGGCAAAATTCGCCTAGAGCAGTTGTACTGTTTGGAGGGTAATAGCTGTGAAGGAATGCGGGGGACGCTGGAGGCAGTTGCTAACAGGTTGAATAGTAATATTAACAACGATGCTAATAATTCCAGCAATAATTCCAGCAATAATTCTGAAAATAATCTCGATAGTGATCTCAGAGATTTAAGTATTTTAACTAATGGGGAAAGTCTTAAACTATCAGATTTCCTAGACCAAGAGTTGGCAAATACTCTAGATGGTGGCTTAAAAGCCTTTGGGACAGCAATTTGGGTGAAGAACGTGGACGTGGGGCGGCTCTATGTGTTTAGCCGAGATCCTTTGTATATCTGGACAGGGACTAGGCAAAAACTCTTGCGCTTGGTAGCAGATCAAACGGCGGTAGCGATCGCCACCAATGAATTAACCGTAGAACTCCGCAAAAAAGAGCGGCTCGATCGAGAACTAGAGATCGGGGCTGATATCCAACGCCACCTCTTACCCAGTCGATGTCCAGATATTTTGGGTGTGGAATTAGCAGCCCAGTGTGAAACGGCGGGAAGGGTCGGCGGTGATTATTACGATTTTATTCCTGCCCATTACGATCGCCTAGGCAAGGCTGAAGAGAGTGGCAGTCATGATAAATGGAGTATTGTGATCGGCGATGTGATGGGAAAAGGGGTTCCGGCGGGGCTGATTATGACTATGACTAGGGGAATGCTCCGAGCCGAAGTCCTCAATGGTCACTCACCGGGCAATATTCTCCAGCATCTAAATCGGGTCATGTACACCGATCTAGAAAATTCTCACCGCTTTGTCACCTTGTTTTACTCTGAATATGATCCCCAAACCCGGATGCTTGCCTATAGCAACGCTGCCCATCATCCGCCCCTCCTGTGGCAAGCGGCGACTAATTCCCTGAGTAAATTGGATGGTAGTGCGGGGATGCTGATCGGTTTGGATATAGATTCGGTCTATGATGACTTTCAGGTGCAGTTGGCAGGGGGTGATACGATCATGTACTATACCGATGGCTTTACTGATGCGGCTAATTCTGATGGCGATCGCTTTGATGAAGACCAACTTAGTCAAACCTTCCAGCAGCTTTGTCAGCAGTCCTACGCCCCCCAAGAAATTTTGGAGCATTTATTTAATCAAGTGCAACAATTTAGCAATGGAGGGAATGGTAAAGTTGATGACATGACTTTGTTGGTAATGCGGATCAAATAATTTGGCTATCTAGATACACCAATCTTTACCCAACTCTTAAACCAACTTAAAATTTGACTCTCAAATTCAGCTCTCAAACTTAACCCTAACAACTTAGGCAATTGATATCATGGAATTTTTGACCCTTCTTACAGATCCATCTTCAGGACACCAGTCCCTAGGCTTGATTTCTAACATCACGGCGATCGATTGGTTATTTCTTGCCCAACAAGTCCAAGATGCCAAAGTCCTCGATCAAATTCAGACTGCTTTTAATAATTTCATTCAATCTGGTCAGGCGTGGGCGATGGCTTTTGGGATTGTTTTTGGCTATGTTTTCCGAGTATTCACTGGCCCTAGCTAATCAAAACTCAGCTAGTACTTTAACTAAGCCAAATTTAAGGCAAAACTGTAGCGCAGGTATCTTTGTCTGCTGTTATTTTTTTGTTTTAATGAATTATTTTCAATTCAATTTCAATATCTAAATCTACCAATTCCCCAGCATGACTAAGCAAACTTGGAGTCAACGTTTTGAAACAGCCTTACATCCGGCTATCACCCTGTTTAATGCCAGCATTGGCTTTGATATAGAACTCATTGAGTACGATATTACGGGGTCGATCGCCCATGCGAAGATGCTGGGGAAGACGGGAATTATTTCTGTAGCCGAGGCTTCAACCCTAGTGCAAGGACTGGAACAAATTCGCCAAGAATACCGAGAGGGCAAGTTTCAACCCGGTGTGGAGGCTGAGGATGTGCATTTTGCTGTCGAAAAGCGGCTGACGGAGTTGGTGGGGGATGCGGGCAAGAAATTACACACAGCTCGATCGCGCAATGACCAAGTAGGCACAGACACTAGACTTTATCTCAAGGATCAGATTGGGCAGATTCAGGTTTTAGTGCGGGGTTTTCAGCAGGTATTGCTCGACCTAGCAGAAGCAAATGTGGAGACTTTGATTCCCGGTTATACTCACTTGCAACGGGCGCAGCCTATTAGTTTAGCCCATCATCTCTTGGCATATTTTGAGATGTTGCAGCGAGATTGGGAACGATTGGGGGATGTATTGAAGCGGGTAGATATTTCTCCCTTGGGCTGTGGAGCCTTGGCAGGGACGACCTTTCCCATCGATCGCCATTATTCGGCAGAATTATTAGGGTTTGGGGACGTTTATCGTAATAGTTTAGATGGGGTGAGCGATCGAGATTTTGCGATCGAGTTCACGGCGGCGGCTAGTCTGATCATGGTACACCTCAGCCGTCTAGCGGAGGAAGTGACCCTCTGGTCTTCTCAGGAATTTAGCTTTGTCACCCTCAAGGATAGCTGCGCCACAGGTTCTAGCATCATGCCCCAAAAGAAAAACCCTGATGTCCCAGAGCTAGTCCGGGGCAAAACAGGGCGGGTATTTGGTCATCTCCAAGGTTTGTTAGTGTTGATGAAAGGTTTACCCTTGGCGTATAACAAAGACCTACAGGAAGACAAAGAAGCTCTCTTTGATACGGTAAAAACTATCAAGGTGTGTGTGGAAGCCATGACCATCCTCTTGGCAGAGGGGTTAGAATTTCAGCCCGCAAGATTGCATGAGGCAGTAAACGAGGATTTCTCCAATGCCACGGATGTTGCCGATTACCTAGCTACCAAGGGTGTACCGTTCCGAGAAGCCTACAATCTGGTAGGGAAAGTCGTGAAAACTAGTATGGCGGCCGGGAAACTTCTCAAGGATCTCACCCTCGCAGAATGGCAGGAATTGCATCCCGCTTTTGAATCTGATATCTATGGGGCGATCGCTCCCCAACAGGTCGTGGCTGCCAGAAATAGCTATGGTGGTACGGGTTTTATCCGGGTTCGGGAATCGATCGAGGCTGCCAAAGAGCGCATTAACTAATCAACTTAACTCTAGTCTAGTTTCTAGTCTGGCTTCTAAGTCCTTAAGAACTACTCATAGCTAGTTGCCACTACATGATTACGTCCTGCCTTCTTTGCCTTGTAGAGAGCCTCATCTGCTTGGGAGATTAACCACTCCACAGAAACATTTTGGTGAGGAACCACAGTGATTACGCCTATACTCAAGCTCACTTGTTGAATAGAACTAGAACTACCAGAAATGGTGGAACTAGCATGTTCAATATTTTTAGCGAACACCTCTTGACGAATCTTCTCCGCCAATTGTCTTGCCCCATAAATTCCTGTATTGGGTAAAATTATGGCAAATTCTTCCCCTCCGTAGCGAGCCGCCAAGTCCCCCGATCGCTTCACATGCTCCGCAATTATTGCCGCTATTTGTTGCAAACATTTATCTCCAGCGACATGACCATAGGTATCATTGTATAACTTAAAAAAATCTACATCACAGAGAATTAGGGCTATGGGTTTCTGCTCTCGGCTCATCCTTCTCCATTCAGTTTCTAGATGCTGATCAAAATGGCGACGGTTAGCCAAGTTAGTCAAGCTATCCATCAAAACCATCTGTTGTAGATCTTTATTCAAAGACTCTATATATTCATTCCGTTGAGTCATTGATAGCATTAATAAGCTATTTTCATTGGCATTTTGGAGTAAATTTTGTCTGATCATCATTTGTTCAGTAACATTCTCAAGAATCAAAACTATCCGCTCTCGGTTTTCCTGATCTATGCCCAAAAAAATATAAATGTCGTGGTAACAAATATTATCTGGAGTTTCTCTAGTTATCCCTTGGAGATAAAAACTCATCAAATGCCTGTTTAAGATATTTTTAATTATAGTTTCTAATCCTACTAATTCTGGGAAACTATGGCGAACATCTTCTCCAAGGATTACTTCTTGATTTTCGGCAAATTGATATATTTCAGGTGAAGCTTTCTGAATAATTAAATGTTGATCTAGGATCACATATTCCATCGGATGTAAAGAAATAATTCCGGATAAAATTGTGTCAATATCTTCCTTAAAAGCCTGCACAATTGAATCGGAAATTAAATAGGGATTCATAATTGAACTACCATGACAATTCTAAAAACCAATTACATACTTGCGCCATTCTTCGTGGCGACCACCTTTTACTTGTTTGGCTACTTCAAAATGGAGGCTACTGTAGGGGCGGCGGGGCTGACTGCGGAGCATCATGTTGGCTTCTTTGGGTGTGCGGTTCCCCTTGCGAACATTACAACGGACACAGGCAGTGGTCATATTTTCCCAAGAATCACCACCACCCCTCGATCGAGGAATAATGTGATCTAGAGTTAAATCATCCCCAGTGTAACCACAGTACTGGCAGGAATGGTTGTCTCGATTAAGGATATTGCGGCGCGTGAGGGGAATTTCTTTGTAGGGAACTTGGACATAGTGACGGAGGCGGATCACCGTAGGCAAGGGAATACCAGCATAGACGCATTTGCCATTATGCTCCACCTGCTCTGCTTTATTTTTGATCAGGAGGACGATCGCTCGCCGCCAAGTGGTAATATTCAGGGGCTCGTAGGAGGCATTCAAAACCAGAACCTTACTCATAGCTGACCCGCATTGGTATTTCAGAGATACTAACACACCTTCTCCTATTTTTCCCTAGGAGGAAGGAAGAGCTTTATCTGGGGGAACTTCAAAATTTACGTATTTGTGAATCATTTTCAGAATATCCTCCTGAGTAAAAGGCTTACCCAAAAAATCCCTAGCGCCGACTAGCTTGGCACGAGTACGATTAATCACCCCATCTTGAGAAGTCATGATAATAATCGGCACATCTCGAAAGGCTTCACTATTGCGGAGAAATTGACAAAGATTGTAGCCATTGGTATCAGGCATTACTAGATCAATAAAAATCAGATCAGGTTTGTTTTCACTGAGGGTGACGATGCCGAGGAGGGGGTTTTGAATATAAACAAGACGATAACCAGAAGATTGGAGATATTCCTCGAGGATTTTCCCCACAGTGGGGCTGTCATCAATACAGGCAATCAGGGGGTGATAGGTAGGGGAGATTCTTTTGGCAGCGGGAGTCAGGGGATCATAGTTACGAATATCAATTAAGGGCAGATCCATGACGGACTCTAGCTTAATTTCTTCCTGTTGGACAAGGTAGTGGAGGAGACGACTGACTACGGTGAGGGGCTGTTTGGTAATAATGACCAAATCCCAGATGGTATTTTGACCATCCATGAAGGCGGTGAGGTTGAGAGAACTTTCCGAGGCAAACCTTTGTTGGAGATGGGCAGATTTAACGAAGGGAGCCATTTCTGGAAAGACGTAATTTAACCCCATTTGTTGGAGTTGATGATAGAGACTATAGACATTTTTCAGGGATTGCCGAATTTCTTCCGATGACAGCCCGATCTGGAGAGAAGGGTCGAGGACATCATTCTCAATTTCTTTCCAAGTAATTTCTAGTTTTGAGGAGTTGACTAGGGGAAATAGGCACTCATCGAGGGCTTCTCTGACGATCGCTCTGCCTTGACTGGGGGTAATCTGCTCTTGGCTCAGGGCCTGACAGAGGGCTTGATATTCCCAGCACAATCCATGGCGGGAGTCGACCTCGATCGAGCCAGCACTGCCACAGTGATTTTTCAGGCATCTTAACCAACGCCTGATTCGATGGGTTTCCCTGACGGCGTAGAGCAGAAACCCATCGGCAAAATAAAACTTCCATTGCTGGACATCATTAGCGAGAGTTAATTCACCAGTCAGTCTCCGACGGCACAAACCGCCCAGATATCGTGCTACCCTTGCTAATTCTGAAGCTTGAGATTTCACTCTTTCCAAAAAGTAGACATTACCTTGATACTACCTGCCAACTTCGTAGTTGGCACAAAGATTGTTTTAATATAAATACTGGTAGACTTGAAAACTTACTTCTTTAACTAAACAAATGCTGGAATTACAAGACCTCAAACGCCAAGTAGATACGCTGTCCCAACGCCTGGGGAAAGCCCAGGACTATCTTTGACCTCCCAGCCCTAAAGGCTAAGGTGGCTGATCTGGAACAGTTGGCTGCCCAGCCAGAGTTTTGGGAAGACCAAGCCAAGGCTCAGGAATCTCTACAGGAGTTGAACGATCTAAAGTCTAGCATCGATCAGGATCGAGAGTGGCAATCCCACTTGGCGGATGCTGTGGCTGTGGTAGAACTATTGGAAATTGAGCCGGATGAGGGGCTATTGGTCGAGGCAGCAACGAATCTCAATCAGTTGACCCAAGACCTCGATCGATGGGAACTCCAACAACTTCTTTCAGGAATTTATGATAGCAAAGGAGCCATCCTCACCATCAATGCCGGGGCGGGTGGTACCGATGCCCAAGACTGGGCAGAAATTTTGTTGCGGATGTATCGGCGCTGGGCAGAAAAGGAAGGCTATCAAGTCCAACTTACAGAAATTTCTGAGGGAGATGAGGCGGGGATTAAGTCAGCAACCTTGGAAATTAAGGGACGCTACGCCTACGGTTATCTCAAGGGAGAAAAGGGAACCCATCGCCTGGTGCGGATTTCGCCTTTCAATGCCAACGGTAAGCGCCAGACTAGTTTCGCTGGGGTAGAAATCATGCCAGAACTCGACTACTCCGTTAATCTGGAAATCCCTGACCAAGATTTGGAAATTACGACCTCTAGGGCGGGGGGTAAGGGTGGTCAAAACGTGAACAAAGTAGAAACAGCGGTGCGGATTGTCCACATTCCCACGGGGCTGGCTGTCAGGTGTACGGAGGAACGCAGCCAACTCCAAAATAAAGAGAAGGCGTTGGCAATTCTCAAGGCTAAGTTATTAATTATTGCTCAGGAGCAGAAAATCAAGGAAATTGCGGAAATCCGGGGCGATATTGTGGAGGCAGCGTGGGGCAACCAAATTCGCAACTATGTTCTCCATCCCTACCAAATTGTCAAAGACCTGCGGACGGCTGTGGAGACTACTGCGGTGACGGATGTATTAGATGGGGAATTGGCAGAATTTATTGAGGCTTATCTCCGCCAAACTACCCAGTTAACTTAAAGGATGAGCGACGACACCAATACTTAGATTACAGAGAATTTGGTTGAAGTCGGTGAGGATTTCTAGTTGGTTTTGGGGAGTGAGGAGGGGGACGTGGACAAAGATACAGGAGATAGGAGATTTTTGGAGGTAATGCAAGACTTCGTAGTATAAGCCTTCGCAGACAAATTTTCCGGCTTCATCACTCAGGGTTGTGGTTTTGAGCTTGGTGATGATTTGAGATAGATCGGCAGTGCTGGGGAAGACTTTGGTGAGATCAGGGGAAAAGGCTTGGGTTTCGATCGTCAGATGGGTTCGATCGGCCGCCATGCCACAACAGATCAGAGCTTGGGGTTGGAGTTCCTCGATCGCAGTGATCACTTTTTGGGCAGCAAGATTTGTATTGACAGGCAGCTTGCGGAGAAAATATAAGGAAGGCTGAGGATTTCTTTGTAATAGTTCTAACAAATCATCGGCGGAGTTAGATTTTTGGTGGGGGAGCCAAGTAGTAAAAGAAGTGAGGAGAATTTTTTGCATAGTTCTTGCCTATAGTGCTTACGCAAACTCTGCTGTCAGCCGCCATTGGTAGGGGATGCAAAGCCTTGCACCCTTACTAAATTACCTTATAATTGGATTCAAGTATTCTTTAGGAAAAAAGAGATGTCAATTATTGCGGTAGTAGATTATGGGGTCGGCAATCTCCACTCGGTGTGCAAAGCCTTGGCAAAATCTGGAGTAGAGGCGATCGTGACGGATTCTCCCCAAATTATTGCAGAAGCGGATGGGGTGATCTTGCCGGGAGTCGGGGCGTTTGATTATGCAGTGCAACAGTTGCGATCGCACCACCTCGAAGCTACTATCCATCAAGCCGTGCAGAGTGGTAAACCTTTTTTAGGAATCTGTGTGGGCTTGCAAATTCTTTTTGATGGCAGTGAAGAAGGTACGGAGGCAGGCTTAGGAATTATTCCGGGGATGGTGCGTCGTTTCCGCCCGGAACCGGGTTTAACAATTCCCCACATGGGCTGGAACACCCTAGAAATTACTCAGCCCCAAATTCCCCTGTGGCAACATCTTGATTTTCAACCTTGGTTATATTTCGTTCACTCTTATTATGTCGATCCGGTGGATCCTCAAGTAATTGCTGCCACAGTCACCCATGGTACGCAAAAAGTCACGGCGGCGATCGCCCAAAATAACCTCATGGCGGTGCAGTTCCACCCAGAAAAATCCTCTTCCCAAGGTTTGCAACTCCTTGCTAATTTCGTTAATTTTGTCAATCAAAGCTCTACCAAAGAACTAGCTGTTAAAAGTTAAAAGTTAAAAGTTAAAAGCTAAAAGCTAAAAATCGTTGACTTGAATTTGCCGCTTTTGGGCTTTGTAGTGGTTGCGGATGGTGCGATCGCTATTGCCGCAGATTTGGGCTACATCTTCTTCGTCCATGCCAGAGACTAGGGCTTGGGTAATGAAGGTGTGGCGGGTGTTGTTGGGGGGTAAATAACTTTCGATTTCTCTTAGGGCTACTAATTGTTTAACTACGGGTTGCCAGATATCCCGGAGGAAGTTGGCGTGGGTGATGGGGAGTCCGGTGGGGCTGGGGAAGAGAAGACTAGTTGGTGAGGTTTGAGCAGGCTGGATAGATTGGAGCCATGCAAGGCGGGAACCAGTGAGGGGGAAGATGCGGCTAGTATGGGTTTTGATGGATTTTTCTTGACGGGTGACGGCGGAATAGCTACGTTGAAAGGTAATTTTTCCTTGCTTAAAATCGATATCTTGCCACTGAATACCCACGGCTTCACTGGGACGACAACCAAAGTTAAAGAGGAAATAAACGTAGTTGTAGTAATGGGAGTGGGCATGTTTGGGGCTGAAGCGATCGCTCTGGATTGCATCGAGGATAGTTAGCTGTTCTTGCTTGGTAAAGGCGCGGCGGGTTTTGTTTTGGCTGCCCTTGGTTTTGCGGATTTCGGTGTGGTCGAGGGTATCGAGAATTTCTGGGAGATTGGAAATTAAGTTTTGCTTGGCTGCCCATTTTGCCATGGCTTGGAGTTGGGAGAGGGTGCGTTTGACAATTTCGAGGGAGTAGGGAACTTGCAGTAGTTTTAGTTTAGCGGTGCTAAAGTCGGTGATTTGGGCTTTGAGGAGGCGGTGATGGATGGCTTGGTAATCTTTGCGGATGGTGCTGGCTTCGAGGTGGGTTTGTTGGGTTTGGGTGTAGCGTGACCAGAGGTCGATGACTTTTGGGGGGGTGAGGGTATGGAGTTGGTGGGGTTGGGCAAGGGTGCGGTATTTGTGGCGATCGACCCATTGGAAGGTGTGGTTATCAATATCTAACTGGAGTTGCCGGAGGATGCGATCGCCTAGCACTCGATTTGCGGGAGTATCTTGCAATCCGAGGGGAATGGTGGCACGATTAATACTGATAGTCCGGGGCAACCGAATGCGAAGAGTTCCCATATTACTACCGAGGGATGCTTGCCCTTTGGGGGTTTTCGGTGGGGGAGATTTTGGAACCTTGCGAGATGGGGGCATGGGGAAGAAGGAAGTAGAAATGGGGTACGATCGAGCTATGAACGGCTACTAGATGGTGTAATGATTACCTACCAAAGCATAGCATTTTGGGTACAAAATTGGGTACAAAGTTAAAATTAACTAGCTTCGGAAATCCCTAAAAGTATTTATCTGCAAAAGTTACGAGCTTTATGGACTCTAGGTGGTCAACACCGTGCGTAACCTTGGGCAACCTTTCTCGATCGAGCCTCCTCAGAGCGCAAGATTGCATCAAGGAAAAACCAACAAGATCATGCTTCAGTAAAATCTACTTTGTCGTATAAGTCAGCCAAAGAAATTTCAAACGCTAGAGAATTTAGGAGAATTATATCCGTAGCTCTTGTGTATTCCGTCAATAGCCACTGATGTTCCCCTTGCTTGACATAGTGCCTTGCTGAAATCTGCTCCTGCTCAATCAACAAATATTCCTGAAAATCAGCAATAGTCCGATAGGCATCAAACTTATCACCGCAATCATAACCCCTTGTAGAAGTAGACAATACTTCCGCAATTATCAGAGGGTTCACTAGGGTATCCTTTCTGCCTTCCTGCATTTGTAGTGGCTCCGCCGTCACCATCACATCAGGATACACATACATCTGCCGAGCAGGAATCCACAATCTCTGATCAGTGACAAAAGCCCGGTAAGGCTTACGCTTGAGTGCGTAGTTTAGGGCTGCATACAAATTCCCTAAAATCAAGTTATGGTTTGGCTTCCCCCCAGTCATGGCAATTATTTCTCCTCGAATATATTCATGGCGAAGCTCTGACTCTACTTCCTGAGCCAAATACTCTAGGGGTGAGCAGGGCTTTTTGTCTACTTTTTCTAGGGTTTGGGTCATGAGATCACCTCAATTGATTATTTACCTAATTCTAGTTATTGCCCAGCTTTTTTATACTCCTCTGACTGCCGGATCTCATCCAGTGGCGACAAAGATTCAGGCGGCTCATCAGAACAAAATTTCACCCACGCCTGCCCTGTTCCAGACTCAAAATCTCTACTAACTTCTATTATAATTTTCCCCTTTTGCCAGCCCTTAGAGTTTATTTTAATAACTTGACATCGAGTTCCTGCTTTAGATGAACACCACATCATAGTACCTGCCAAAAGTCTTGTCTCTTGACTGACTTCAAGAGGATATATAGGTTGGTATAAGGATGTTTGATAAGTTTGCCCGACTATTTGTATACGAAGATCAAGCTTCTCCTGATATTTTTTAATAGCTATTTCCTTGAATTTTTTTACTGTAAATGTATCACCACTATCAAGTTGAAAAACGTCATCATCTTCTAGCATTTCATAAACTTTATTAACTTCAAGTTCTTCGCTCATATTTCCTCACAAATTTTTGTATTCTGATGATTGTCTAATCTTATCTAAAGGTGATTCTGGTTGTAAAGGTGCTGATATTTCTGGGGGGCGATCGAGACAAAATTCTACATATATATTATCAATAGCCGCATATTTACGTTTATCTTCATTACTCTTATAGTACGAGTTGCCAATTTTTATATGTACCCTTAATTCTCCTTCTTGCCATCCCCCATAACCAACTTTCAGATGTTTACATTTTACTTGAATCCATGTTAAATTAAGTTCCCTACATACAAAGTTGTCTGAACCAATTGATATTGTACTTAATTCACTTTTAATATAAGAATTAGGTATAATTTCTCGTATAATTTTGTCACCAAGTAGTTGCTTCAGTTGCTTTACCGTAAATGTACCGGATACATTATTAGCATGGTCACTAGCAAGCATCACAACATCATCATCAGCTAATATTTCACAGATTTTATTAGCTTCAGATTTTTCGCTCATTTACCCTCACAAATTTTTGTATTCTTCTGATTGTCTAATCTTATCCAGAGGTGACAAGATTTGTAGTAGCTCATCAGGATAAAATCGTAAGGATATATTTACTTCTCCAGAGCGAAAAACTCGATTAACATCTATCTTTAACCGTCCTTTTTGCCAACCCTTAGAACCAACTTTTAGAAACTGACAATCAATTCCTGTTTCAGAAGAACTCCAGTTTATATCTTTCCCCCTAATTACTATTTCTTTGTTAATGTCGAGATAACCTACTACACTACTGATATTTACATTACCTTGTTCCTTGGTATTTACAGATACAACAAGCCTTGCATTACATTTCTCAGCAATTAATTCCTTGATTTTTTTGACTGTAAATGTATTGCCAGTGTCAAACAACAAAATGTCATCATTACCGTCTAGTATTTCATAGCTATTATCAGCTTTAAGTTCTTTACTCATTTTTCCTTGTTATATAATTACAGTCATCTAAAATCATCTAGGAGCTATAGAGTTTAGTAAATGCCTACGATAGTTAATATAAGCTATACCTTGCAAAAGTTTCTTTCCATTTCTTCCAATAAAACTAAACTCCTCCTCCAAAGGTAAATTATCCAGAATACTTAAATCTTTTAATACCTTTGCCTGAACACTTCCCATAGTGATAGCATCTATAAATTGTGTCCGCCCATTGTCATCATATTGAAAGTTACACACAAAACTTCTACCAAATATTTTACTGATCTAGATTGCTGACTATGAGTATATTTCTCTAAGAAGATTTCCCCAGCTATTTCTCAAGTTAGTTTCACAAGCCAATATTTAGCCTAGGGATCATCAAATAATAATCAAGAAATGTATCAGGTGTTGCAAACATAAAGAGATTATCTCCATAATATCTAATAAAATCTTTTGAGACAGGCGACCATTCATTTGACCTGTCCTTAAATTATGAAAACATAATTAGTCAACCCATAACTTGAAAGATAACCATGCGTAAGAATCGTTTATTTTTTGCTATCCTTCCCATTTTTGCCTCCCTTGCTGCCTGTAGTGCCGCAGTAAACACTACCACTCCTGCTGCTAGCCCTGATGCTGCCGGAAATACTGCCCCTGCCGCAGGTACAGGTCGTTTAGATACTATTATTAGCCGAGGTAAACTAGTTTGTGGTGTCAGTGGTGACTTGCCCGGTTTTAGCTTTGTTGACCAGACAGGGAAATATTCTGGATTGGATGTGGATTTTTGCAAAGCTCTCGCTGCTGCTTTGTTTAACGATCCAGAGAAAGTTGAGTATCGGAATCTAACTTCTAAGGAAAGATTTGAAGTTCTCAAGGCAGGAGATGTGGATGTTCTCAGCCGAAACAGCACTTGGACAACTAGCCGTGATACTGCCTTGGGTCTAGAGTTTTTGGCAACTATGTTCTACGACGGTCAAGGGATGATGGTTCGCAGTGATGCTAATATCACCAAGCTAGAAGACTTAGCTGGGAAGTCGGTTTGTGTAGAAACTGGGACGACTACCGAGTTGAACTTGGCTGACCAGATGCGGAAACTCAATATTGAATATAAGCCCCTTGTTTTTGAAAATGGGGATGCTACCTACGCGGCCTACGCTCAAGGAAATTGTGAAGGGGTGACTTCCGATCGATCCCAGCTTGCTGGTCGCCGGACTACTTTACCTAACCCTGAGAATCATGTTGTTCTAGACGCCGTGATGTCTAAGGAACCTCTAGCTCCGGTGGTGGCAAACAATGACTCTAGCTGGGCAAATGTGGTGCGTTGGACTGTCTTTACCCTCATCAATGCTGAAGAAATGGGGATTACTGCCCAAAATATTGATGAACAACTCAAGTCTACTGACCCTGGAGTGAAGCGTTTCTTGGGTGTAGAAGGCAGTCTTGGCAAAGACATGGGTTTACCTCCAGATTTTGCCGTCCGAGTGATTAAAGCAGTGGGTAACTACGGTGAAATCTACGAACGGAATGTAGGCACTGGAAGCAAAATTAATTTACCTAGAGGGATCAATAAACTCTGGAATGATGGTGGTTTGATGTACTCACCTCCTTTCCGCTAAATATTTGTGCCAAATATCCCCTAGGTTTTGATTTATGGGTCTTGTCTCAAGCAGCCTTGACCTGACTCATAACTTCACCCATAGACTTCTAAGTAGGGTGGGCTTTGCCCACCTTGCACCATCCACACCTTATACCACTCACAATAGATAAAACCTTATATAAATTTGTATGAGTACTGCTAAAATCCCCCTTTGGCGAGACGATCGATTCTGGAAAATTGTTTTGCAAATCTTGGCAGTAATAGTCGTAATTGCGATCGCCGACTTTTTTTTCTTTAATCTCCGCCTAAATATGGCTCGCCGGGGATCGATTTTTGGTTTTGACTTTCTTACCTCCCAAGCCTCCTTTGATATTGGTGAAGCCCTGATTTCCTATCGTTCTTCCGATGCCTACGGTCAAGCATTTTTAGTGGGGTTATTCAACTCTCTCAAGGTGATGATTGTTGGGGTAATTTTGACGACAGGGTTGGGAATTGCTGCCGGGATTGCAAGGTTTTCTAATAACTGGTTGATCCGGCAGATTGTCACTCTCTACGTAGATTTATTTCGGAATACACCGATTTTATTGCAGTTATTATTTTGGTATTTTGCTGTATTTACAAATCTGCCCAAGGTAGAAGACCGGATGCTAATCTTTGGTTCCCTCTATATTTCCAATCGGGGGATTGCTATGCCTTGGATGGGGAGTAGTACGGTAGCTTGGCTGTCTCTCCTTGGATTAGTGGGGTTGGCGATCGCCGCCTTTTTAGTTTGGCAGCAGCGTACCAAGATCATGGTGGAGCAGGGAGCCAGTGGGCAAAATCTCCTCTTTGTGCTACTGGGGATGGGAGCCACGGCTTTAGTTCTCTTTATTTTTGGCTTGCAGTGGACTTTCCCCGTGATTGATGCGCAGGGGGCAACTAATGGCGGTCTTAGGTTGACGGCGGAATACTGCTCGGTACTGCTGGGGCTGGTTTTTTATACTGGAGCCTTTGTCTCGGAAATTGTCCGTAGTGGGATTCAGTCAGTAGCCAAGGGACAGTGGGAAGCGGCGAAGGCACTGGGCTTAAATTCGGGGCTACTAATGCGCTTAGTTATTTTTCCCCAAGCCCTCCGGGTGATGATCCCGCCTTTAACTAGTGAATATTTGAACCTCTGCAAAAACTCTAGTTTAGCGATCGCCATTGCCTACCCTGATGTCTATGCCGTCTCTTCGACAATTCTCAATCAAACGGGGCGGGCGATCGAGGTTGTGTTGATGATTATGGCGACTTACCTTATTATCAACCTCCTGATTTCTATCGTTATGAACCTCTTAAATAGTTCTGTACAAATTAAGGAAAGATGATCTTCTTAGCTCAGATATTAACTCCGCAGTAACTCAAATTATGACAAATCAATCTGTCTTACCTGAATCTCCCCCTTCTGTAGCTACCGATGTTGTCGCATGGGTCAAGAAAAATCTTTTTGATGGTTGGTTTAGTAGCCTTTTGACCGTGGGGATTGGCTTTGCCCTGATCAAGTTTTTCCTGAGTTTTGGGGAATGGGTAACTACCAAGGCTAGATGGGATGTGATTCCCGCCAACCTGCCCCTATTTATGGTGGGTCGCTTTCCCGCTAGTCAGTACTGGCGAGCTTGGTTAATTGCTGCCCTCTTAGTTAGTGTCGGCGGCTTGACTTGGGGCATGTTGACCCTGAGCAATGAACCAGATGGTAATCATCAAATTGGCTTTAGCCGCAATACTTTGATCGGGCTTGGCATCTTGGCTTTCGTGATTGTCCTCCTGCCCCTGCCAACTCCCAATAAAGCGATGATCCTTGGTATTCTCAGCCTTGCTCTGGGGAGCTGTTTCCTTGGTAGGTTAGGAGTTAGAAAACTCCCGATCATTGGCAGTGTGGTGACAGGAGCTTGGGTTATTACTTTTGTCTTAGTTTGGTGGCTCCTCGCTGGGGGCTTTGGGCTACAAAACGTAGGGACTGACCTCTGGAATGGCTTGTTGCTGACTATCTTCATGGCTTCCATTAGTATTGGCTTATCTTTTCCCTTGGGGATCATCTTTGCCCTGGGCAGACAGAGTAGCTTGCCCGTGGTGAAATTTTTCTCCGTGGCTTATATTGAGTTTTTCCGGGGTCTGCCCTTGGTGGGGATTTTGTTTGCCGCTCAAGTGATGCTGCCATTGATTTTGCCGGGGGATTGGCGAATCGATCGAGTCGTCCGGGCGATCGCTGGCTTGACTATTTTCACCTCTGCTTACCTTGCTGAAGCCATCCGGGGAGGATTACAAGCAATTCCCAAGGGGCAGATAGAAGCGGCCAGTGCCTTGGGCTTAAACACTCCCTTGAGCTTATATCTGATCGTCATGCCCCAAGCTCTCCGGGCTGTGATTCCAGCAATGATGAATTTATTTTTGAGTCTGTTCAAGGATACGTCCCTATTGGCAGTGGTGGGCTTGGTGGAACTAACGGGGATTTCTCGGAACATCTTGGCAAACCCAAATTTTCTGGGCAGATTTGCCGAAGTCTATCTATTCGTGGCGACCATTTACCTAATTTGTTGTTCTGCCATGTCCCAAGCTAGTAAGCAACTGGAGGTAAATTTGGGAGTTGGGAAACGCTAGCTCGACCTACTTGTAATCACTTCAAACCTAGACTTTATTAACTTTTTCAACTCATACATTCCTCAAGGAGAACATCATGACCCAAGGACTTAATGAAACCAATGGTAAAGCAAATAGCTATGCAGACCTCCAAACCAAAAAAGAGGTAATCATTGCTACGGATGTCCAGAAATGGTACGAC
>JAIMKT010000044.1:0-3036 GCA_020692245.1 Microcoleus sp. GA_180221_E-2-1-MAG-45_12 | reverse complement strand
GGGCCCTTCGGGTTCTGGTAAGTCTACCTTTATTCGGACTTTTAACGCTCTAGAGGCTTACCAAAAAGGCTCCATTAATATTGATGGCATTGAGCTTTCCCATGACCTGAAAAATATTGAAGCAATCCGTCGGGAAGTGGGGATGGTGTTCCAGCAATTTAACTTGTTTCCCCACTTAACTATTCTGGAAAATGTCACCCTGTCGCCGATCTGGGTGCGCCGTTATCCGAAGAAGAAAGCCGAAGAAATTGCCATGAAACTGCTAGAACGGGTGGGAATTGCGGAACAAGCTCGGAAGTATCCGGGGCAACTATCGGGGGGACAACAACAACGGGTAGCGATCGCCAGAGCTTTAGCTATGCAACCCAAGGTCATGCTCTTTGATGAACCGACTTCCGCCCTCGACCCCGAAATGGTGCGGGAAGTATTAGATACTATGAAAAACCTCGCCCAAGAAGGGATGACCATGGTAGTCGTGACCCACGAGGTCGGTTTTGCTAGGGAAGTCGCCGATCGCATTGTCCTCATGGATGGCGGGTTACTCATTGAAGAAGCAGACCCTGTAGAATTTTTCAATAATCCCAAGGAAGAACGCACCCGGAAATTCCTCTCGCAGATTTTGTAGTGCCATATCTAACTTACTTGCTCAAAGGATTTTGATTTTGGGCTGCGGAACTTAGGGTTTGGGTAATCCTCTTCAGCCTTGTTTCGGGACGTTTAGCACTATCAATCCAAAAGAGAATAGTCTTCTTGGTGGAATTATTGAACGCCTGAAAATTTTGGTTGGCGATCGCATTAGTTCCTAAGGCTTGCTGCAAATCTGGGGGAATAATCAAGGCTTCGATCGCATCTAAGGTAGTCCAAGAACCATTTTGTTTGGCTCTATTAATCTTTTCCAGCCCCGCCGCCGTTATTAAGCCTTGGGCAAGGAGTTCTTCAATGTATTGCTTATTTAATTTTGACCAAACACTCTGGGGTTTCCGGGGTGTAAAAATCTGTTGATAACGTTCTTCATCCAAGGATTTAACCTTACTATCAATCCACCCAAAGCACAGGGCTTCTTTAACTGCTTCACTATACTTAACGCTGGGTTTGCCACTGCTAACTTTGTAGTAAATTAACCAGATTCCTAGAGAAGTTTCATGATTCTCCTCTAACCATGTTCTCCAACTTTGGCGATCGCTGGCGTAGATAGTTTCTAGTTGGTCATCAAATTTGGGCATTTTTATCTATAGCTCAGAAATCAGTAATTAGGAATTAGGAATTAGGCGGCAATATGTAACAATTAGTAAACAAATAAAATAATAAACTAAAATTAGCTTATGACTATTCTCCCAAATACTTCCCTTGGTAGTCTGGGGTTGATCGTTGGTGGTGTCCTCGCCATCGCAGGGTTAATTGCCTACGCCACGGGCAACTCTACCCTAAATTTAATTGGTTTCTTCTACGGGATTCCCTTGTTGCTGGGAGGTTTAGCCCTCAAAGCCTCGGAACTAAAACCTGTTCGCCTTAGTCAGCCGACCCCGCCCACTGTCGCTACTCTCCGGGAACAACAAGCCACCGCCACCCAAAAACAAATCCGCAAAGACGTGATGCGCTATCGTTACGGTCAGGAAGCCCACCTCGATGAATCTCTTTCCCATTTGGGGATGGCTCCCAGCGACGAAGAAAGACCTCTACTGGCGGGTTTACGGGAAGAAGAAATTGCCGGAGCCTACGCCCTAGTTTTAGAATTTGATTCGCCCCTCATTCCCCTCGAAACTTGGCAGGAAAAACAGGAGAAAATTGAGAAGTTTTTTGGTCCCGGCTTGCGCGTAGAACTTAATCCTATTCCTGAAGAAGACCGGATTGATCTGAAGTTGATTGCCACTCCCCCTAATAGCTAGAATCCCTGAATAGGCGAACATCTAGAAAGGCAAACGCAACCAACGATCGAGCCAATTTCTTAATCGATCGAACCAAGAAGGTTTAGGTAGCAGATTTCCGATATTTTCATAATTCCCCACAACCTGTCTGCCCAAAAGCGTAAGCCGAAATCGATCGGTAATCCCTTGCCCATCTACTTCCCGCCGGACTAAACCCACTTGGATCAACCACATCACCGCACTTTCCGCTGCTAATTCTGAGAGTGACTTTTTGGTGTAACCCTTTTCAACTCCGGCGGCTCCGGTAATCTCGGCAAGGGAAATACTCGTAACCTGCATACAGAGTAGGAAAGGCAGCAAAAATGGGGAACAAAGAAAAGCTCGATCGGCCCGGGCAAGAGCTTGGGGTGAAGCATTGGAAGTTACTGGAGGCTTAATTGTGATCATAAACTGCTATCAAAAGGAATAAAGTCAATCAGTTGGTTTTTATGCTAAATTTGGATAACGCCTGAAAGGTTTCAAGCTAATTTATTTCCCGCCCTTATATATTTAATTATAGATTTCATGTTTGGTCTTATTGGTCATCTTACCAGTTTGGAACACGCCCAAAGAGTGGCGATGGATTTAGGCTACCCAGAATACGCAGACCAAGGTTTAGATTTTTGGTGTTCTGCACCACCGCAGATTGTTGATACGATCAAAGTTACCAGTATCACCGGGCAGCAAATTGAAGGTAAATACATTGAGTCCTGCTTCTTACCCGAAATGTTGGCAAATCGTTGGGGTAAAACTGCGGTTAGAAAAATATTAAACTCCATGGCTCTGGCCCAAAAAAGCAATATCCAGATCACAGCCCTAGGGGGATTTTCTTCGATTATCTTTGAAGAATTTAATCTCCATGAAAGTAAGCAAGTCCGCAATATTGAGCTAGAGTTCGATCGCTTCACCACCGGAAACACCCATACTGCCTACATTATCTGCCGTCAAGTCGAACAAATGTCTGCCAAGTTAGGTATCGACCTTTCCCAAGCAACGGTGGCAATATGTGGAGCAACGGGAGATATCGGTAGTGCGGTTTGTCGTTGGCTAGATGCGAAGAGCGATGTTGCCGAACTCTTACTCATTGCCCGTAACCAAGACCGTCTCCAAGCCCTGCAAGCTGAATTGGGAC
>JAIMKT010000043.1 GCA_020692245.1 Microcoleus sp. GA_180221_E-2-1-MAG-45_12 | reverse complement strand
AGGCTGATTATTCCATAAACAGTAGTTTCTGCTACGAATTATTTAAATGGATTAAAGTCCTCTCCTTCCCCATCCCTGAAATTTAGGCAATCACCTGATTCAATAAAGTTCAGTCAAACCATCAAGCCGTGGACTTTATTTTTGTAGTTGCGACTTTAGTCGCTAATCTCCTTAGATACTTACCTTACAGATATCCGCCGAGGTATGAAAATTATTTAGATTCTAAGTAAATTTAACTACATTATACTTTTTTGGGGAATTGTAAAGTATTATTAAAGATAGTATAAAGATAATACGAAGTTAAAAAAGTTTGGGGAAAGAATTTTCATGGATAGCCGTTTTTTTACATCCCTCACAGTAGATTTTCCGGTGGTAGAACGATCGATCCCTATTCGTCACTACCTCCGTCAACCCCAGCGTCTGGTGAAGGCGATCGCCCACAAAAGCCAAATTGACACCCTAGGGAACGATCGTTATCGCCTCAAAATGCGCCCCCTCAATTTTCTTTCCCTGACCATCCAGCCCGTGGTAGATCTGCGAGTCTGGTCGGATGCTTCTGGACATCTCCTCCTCCGGTCTACCGATTGTCACATTAACGGCATTGATTATATTGACCAACGGTTCCATCTCAATCTCCGGGGCGAACTCCACACCCAGCAGGTTAATGGTGTCACCCATCTCCAAGGCTGTGCCGAGCTAGAAGTAAAAGTAACCATTCCTTTCCCCTTATCTCTAACTCCCCAGCCTCTGGTCGAAGTGACAGGACAGAGCCTCCTCAAAGGAGTGTTAGCTACCATGAAACAAAGATTATCTCATCACCTCTTGGCAGATTATGAACACTGGGCTGAGGACGATTTGGTTATCTCGCAAATGGGTTCTCAAATTCATTCTCCCCTCGATTTCTCCCCTAACAACTAATCCTGAGAATTTGCCTAAAATCTTCTTGAAATCTTCTAATCCCTCTAAAATCTCCCAAAAGTCCCTGAGTGCAGAAATCCCCTAATGCCGAAATTCTTGGTCTTGGCTACGGCTCCTTAGCAGTGTTGGGGTTTAGTCTGAGTTTGCCAGCCGCCCGGATAGCGGTAGTAGACATGGATCCGACCATTGTCGGTTTGGGGCGATCGGTCGTCGCCGCAGTTTTGGCTCTTTTCGTACTAATCATGACTAAACAGCCCATTCCCCCTCAACGCTACTGGCGGGGATTGATCATTGCTGCCTTTGGGGTCGTGTTAGGTTTTCCCCTGCTTTCCGCTTGGGCGATGCAACGCTTACCTGCTGCCTACGGGGGAGTTGTGATTGGGTTAATTCCCCTTGCGACAGCGATCGTGGCGACTCTCCGGGTGCAAGAGCGTCCTTCCCGCAAATTCTGGATAGCAAGCTTAACGGGGACGGGAACAATTCTCCTGTTTATGGCTATTTCTGGTTCAGGAACTCTGCAAATTGCCGATTTAGCTTTAATTGGGGCGGTGGTGTCGGCGGCGATCGGCTACGTTGAGGGGGCAAAACTAGCAGCCCATCTAGGGAGTTGGCAAGTAATTTGTTGGGCGTTGGTAATTGTCGCTCCTATCACTGTGATTCCTGTGGGTTTATCGATCGTGCAGCAGGGGCTACAGGCTTCGCCGTTGAGTTGGGCAGCTTTTGCCTACGGGAGTCTATTTCCGCAGTTTTTATGTTTTTTTGCTTGGTATCACGGAATGAATCTGGGCGGGATCGCCAAAATTGGGCAACTCCAACTTGTACAACCATTTCTTACCCTATTCTTTTCGGGATTATTCCTTGGAGAAAACATTACTCCCTTGATGTTTGTTTGTGCCGCGATCGTGATTACCTGCGTTGCGGTGAGTCGGACAGCCCAAGTTAAACGCTCCTGATTTTGAAAAACTAGCCAAATTCCCAAAACTTAGATTTGCCAAGGCTTAGAACCAACAAAATTAAATTTATCTATAACTACTGCTTGAAGATAGAGAGAAAAATCTATCCTGTTTGCAATTCTTATTTTCCTCCCTAGTTATCCCCCAGTCATTCCCCACAGTTTCCCCAGAGATCGGGAAGTTTTTCCCTAGCTTTCCACAGGTTTTCCCCAGCCATTTTCCCTCCGCATCGGTTGTTAAGCCCAATTTGGGGATAACCCCAGTTTCTCAAGGAGAGGCAGCAATATCTGAGAATTTTGTAAACTTATATAACAACAAATGTAGTGAAACCCTTATTCTTTCGTTGCAGATGTTTCCGTTGGGCGGGTACTATCTAGCCCGGAGTCTCTCATAACAGGTTGCTAATTTTTGAGTCTTGACTGAAAATGGTCATCTACAAACAAGCATTAATCCTTATCATTTGTCTCTACAGAAAACTATATGACTCCTACAATTAGCATTTTGGCGGAAATCCCTGAAGAACTACATAGCTCCCTCAAAGGCTATCTCGAAAGCCATCCTAGCTGGGATCAAGACCGGGTATTTGCGGCGGCTTTATCTTTATTTTTGTTACAAAACACGGTGGAAAAACCCGCAGGAGCTAGTAACTATCGGGCTTGTGCCAAAGTTTATCTAGAAAGTTTATTTCAACACCAAGCAACCTAAGAGACCCCATTCCATGGAAAATAGAGATCATAAATTTTTAGTTGATAGCAATATGAGAAGGTAGTAAAAATCTATGGCTTATTTATGGTTTAAATCGTTTCATATCATTGGTTTCGTTGTTTGGTTTGCCGGATTGTTTTACCTAGTGCGCTTATTTATCTACCATGTGGAAGCCACAGCCCAGCCGGAACCCGCCCAGGGGATTCTCAAGCAGCAGTATGGGATTATGGAAAAGCGCCTGTACCATATCATTACGATGCCGGGGATGATCGTCACGATCGCTATGGCTCTGGGGATTCTCTGGACGGAACCGGAGGTCTTAAAGCAGGGCTGGCTCCATGTCAAGTTGGGCTTTGTGGCGGTGCTAATTGGCTATCATTTTTACTGTGGCAGATTGATGAAGCAGTTGGCAGAAAATCGTTGTCAGTGGACTAGCCAGAAACTCCGGGCTTTGAACGAGGCTCCGACTCTGTTGCTTTTGGTGATAGTTCTCTTGGCAATTTTTAAAGATGGTCTGCCCACAGATCTAGCCACGGTAGCCGTGATTGCTTCGGTGGTGTTAATGGTGGTGACGATTCAACTCTATGCCAAAAAACGCAAGCGGGATCAAGAAAAGCTGCAAAACCCCGGCTCTGGAGAGTTAGTTAGCCCTTAGATAAAAATCTTTGAGAAATCTACTTGGACTCCTTCCGATTCAATCACTTCTTCATGGAATAGTGTTTCTCGATCGATGGTCGTCACAAAGACAGTCCGACTGTAAGGTTCAACAGTCCAAGTAGCTTTCACCCCTTCCCTGACTAGTTGTTTTGCTTTCTGAAGCATTTCTTGAATTGTCTGGCTAGAAGAAATAACTTCGATCGCAATTATCGGCTTGTCTGGGAATTTAAAAATATCCTCAAAAAAATTGGGTTTAATTTGCTCTTGCAAAAAAATACTAATATCTGGGGTTAATCCATTACCAATATTCAGAGTTAGTTCAGGCAGAGCCACGATCGCCTCATTGCTAATTAGTTGTTTCATCAGTTGAAAACAGATATAGCTATGGTTGAGCGAAGGCATAATTTCTTGATGACCGTTTGTTTCACTTGCTATTTCAGGAAGTATGGCATCTATCATAGGAAAATTGAAGTTAGGACTTAATTTCTGATTCTACCTTTGCCTCTAGTTCTGAATCTGTTTTTGGTTCTAGGGTTGGTGGAGCTACAGCAATTTCTGAAGAAGATTCTGGTGATTGTTGATGAGAGTCGATCGGTGTTTTCTTAGAGAATCCCCAAGCAAAGATACCGATGATTAAGGTGATCATCAGCCATTCGGGAGGCACAAGCTGGTCATTAATGGCTCTAGTCATCAGCCGCATCCCCACAAGGGTGACAGTCGCATAGCCCGCATCTGCCAAGTGGACGTACTCATCTAACCAGCGAATAAATAAACCCGCCATAAATCTCAGGGTAATCACCCCGATCGTGCCGCCAGCGACTACCAGCCACATTTGGTCAGAGATAGCGATCGCTGTGGTGACACTATCCAAGGAAAAAGCGATATCAGTTACGGCAATGACCGGGATCGCCTGCCACACATTGGCAAACTCTGGGTCTTTGTGTTGATCATCTTCATCTTTGGGGGAAGTGAAATGTTGGTAGGCTAACCACAATAAATAGCCGCCACCGAGGACTTCAAATTGCCAAAATTGCATCACCCAACGGGAGCATAAAATTAGGGTAATGCGTAACCCATAGGCGATTAATAAACCAATATTTAGGGCTTGTTGTTCTAGTTTTGGGTCTTTTAATCCTCTAGTAATTGCAGCGAGGGCGATCGCATTATCCGCCGACAAAATAGCCTCCAAGCCAATCAGGATGACTAAGATGAAGAAAGCCTCTATGCTAAAATTAAACGGGGATTCTAAGATTGGGTCTAGCATTAATTAATATAAAATTACAATATATTAACTATTCTAATGCAAATCCTGCCCCCTACTCCGTGAGCATCCATCGATCGTCTATTGATCGCTCTCTGATTACCCAAGGGGAACCTTTATTATCCTTTCTCTAGGGTGAATGGGACTTAATAACAGCGCCAGACCCCGACTAAAACCCCTTGGATTTGGACTTGATCGGCGGGAGCGTAGATTTCTTTGTATTTGGAGTTGGCAGGACGGAGGGTGACGGTTTCGCCTTGGAGGTGGTAGTGTTTGAGAGTTGTGCCATGTCCTTCAATTTGGGCGGCGACGATCGTGCCATTTTTCACTCCCTCTCTCTCGGTGGGCGATCGCATCACTACCAAGTCTCCCTCGGTAATTAGGGCTTCGATCATGCTATCCCCGACTACCCGTAGGGCAAAACAGTTGGGTTGATGGAAGAGATCAGATAAATCTAGTTGTTCGGTAAAGTCATCGGTAAAGGGTTCCACTAAGCCCCCGGCAGCGATCGCGCCCAAAACCTTCATCCCTTGATCGGGAGCCTGCATAATCCGAATCGTCCGAGCTTTCCCTGTTGTCCAGTCAATATAACCCTTACTCCGCAAATATTCTAAGCGACTTTGGATCGGTGCTGGAGATTTGAGATTCATCGCCTGCATCATCTGCCGGATCGAAGGGGAATGTTGAGAAGTCCGAATATATTCCACCAACCATTCATAAAGTTGCCGTTGAGGTTCTGTGAGTTTTTCCATGATTTTTAGTAATTCTTGTTAGTAATTTTGCGTAGTAGTTCTGGGAAATTTAATCTTTGAAACTTGGGTTTGCAACTTGCAATGGAAATTGCCACAGCTTTAACTCAATTTTTGATCCATTGATCATGCATCACTAACTAGTTTATCTTTACTAATTAGGATCGTACTATTATTCGTACTACTAAAGTGGCAATTTTGTCTACTAAATCTGCCAAAATATGGAATAAATTCTTAAAATTCTCTAAATCTCTCTTTCCTAGATCAGTGATCGACAAAGAACTGATTAAGAAATCAAGAAAGCCTCAGATTTTCCTACATACCAGATAAGTTATGGTTGTCGCCAGTTTTCAGTTTGTAAACCAATAACTCGATCGAACTCACGCTGATTTGCAGTAACCATAATTAGATGATGCTGAATTGCGGTAGCTGCTATCAAAACGTCATAAGCCCCGATGGGCTTTCCTTGAGATTTTAGGATGGCACGGATCTGTGCGGCTTGTTCTGCTTCCTTGTCACCAAAGGGGATAATTATTACGGCAGTAAGAAAGCTGGTGATTAATGGTTTAGCTTTCTGAGCAAATTTGGGGTTGAGGGCTAGACCATAGTGTAGTTCCATAACTGTAATGCTAGAAACTCCAAGATCGCTAGATTGTGTCTGTTTTAGTCTGACAAGAGTATTAGGCTCCCCTTTGATGAAGTCACTAATAACACAAGTATCCAGTAAATACCGCATTAAAAAAGCTCCGGCTCCCTCGGTGACAGAAGTTCATCCCGATAGGATTCAAAAGCTGGAAAATCTGGAAATCCTTCATGGGAGAGGATAATATCTGACCACTGGGTAGTTGTTTCTTGGGGTTTTCGGGTTAGCTGGCGGAGGGCTTGCAAGATTAGGGTTTGTGGTGAAACATTGGCATTAGTTGCTTCACGAATTAGATATCGTTCGATATCTTCGGGCAGATCAATAGTGATTTGCATAGTAAATTAGGTTATTCATAGTAGCTTTTGATTTAATTATAGGTTTTTGTGATCAGTGATCAAACTCTATACACCTAGATATGGCAACGGACTGGGGGGCGATCGAGCTAGGGGCGATCAATATTAACCCATAACAATATTAACCTTGCCAATTTTGCTTGACTCTCGCAAAGATTTCGTTTAGTTGTTGCTCTGCATAGATTTGATGAGAAATTTCTACATATTTGGTGGACTTTTGATGTACGCGGGCTAGAAAACGTAGGGTATCTGCTATCCCTAATTCTTTTTTGAGGGTGAGGAGTGCTTTTAGCCGAAGTTGAGTATCGCTCATGGTTTGGGTAGAGTCTGTCATAGGTTTTCTCTCCGATCCATTATTGTAGATATCTCTAATCGATATTGAGGTCGATCGAGCTATGGGCGATTAATTCTTTATTGTCTCATTAATTTACTTGAGCGAGACTTGGCTAGAGGCTGATTGCAAAGGAATCCATTTAAGTTTTGGCTTTGAGTTTAAGAATCTGTAAATAACCGCTAAACCTCCTTGTTATTAAAGGATTGAGTAGTAATATCCCAACTTACCAGCCACTGTAGAGTAGAAAATTTAGGAAGCGTGAATTTAGCTAGGAATATTTTTTTGCACCAAATTGGTGTATTTAGCTCACCATTTTACATATATGGTGTATAGTAAGAATAATAGAAAACAACTCTGTTCATACTCAGGGCAAGATGAGTTTCCTATTGGTAGTGAAGGAAAAAAAGAGAATTCAATTTCCTTTCCGGAGAAACAACAAAACAAATCATTGGTACCAATATTATGTCAAATAAATTCTCGAATGCTTTCATAACACAATGCAAAGCTGTTCACTCTTATGTTGGTCGGTCAACACAAACATTTCCTAGCAACTCTACCGACTCACTTTCAAATCCAAGTAACAAGGATTCTCTAATATAATGCTCGCTCCCCTAATATAGTGATTGCTTTATGACACAGTACTAACATCAAGAACAGAGGACACCATGAACAAGTTACAAAACAATTCAAAAACATTCAACGATACAGGACAAACCCAAAAGGTGGGTTCAATGCCGTTGAATGAGAGAGATTCTTCCGAGTCTACCAATACAAAGCGGATGTCAGTTAGCCTTACTGGTGATGCTGCTCAATTGTTAGATTTTCTTTCTAAATCTCAAGGCATTACTCAAAATGAAGCACTTCGGAAAGCAATTGCGACTGAAGCTTATATTCGTCAAGAGATAGGTCAAGGGACTAAAGTGCTACTTCAAAAACCCAATGGGGATATTCGAGAAGTAGTATTTAGGTAGAAAAACTCTGGAAGAATTTCTTCTTGTTAACCCTAACCCTTAACAGAGAGGAAATTTCAAATGTCTCATGTTTCAGATACAACCATTAAGGCAGCGTCTCAATATCCAGAGACTGTAAAGATAGCCGAAACAACCTCTGAATTAACTTTAGATGGTTCTTTGAACCCCAGCCAATATATCGGCGATATTGAGCCTGACAATAAAACTGTCAAAAATATCCAAGATTGGGCTGTGCAGCAAAAAGAAACCACTAGAGCAAGGTTAGCAATGATGCTTGCCAAGTGTTTGGGTGGCTCTCTCATTGCTACTTATCTGTTAATGGGTGTAGCGGCTTTCAGCCCTAACGCAGATAAAGTTTTCATTAAAGACCTTATCCCGTTGGTCATTACTCCCCAAGTCACTCTGTTGGGGGTTGCCTTGGGTTATTACTTTGGAGCAAAAGAGGAAGATTAACTAATTTTGATTATTAATCAAGAGAGGTATGGATAAATACACTCGTGCCTCTTTTGTAAAAATAATCAGAAAAAGAAATGGTTAACAGGAGACAACTATTATCCCAGTTTCTTTGGTATGTCATGACACCGACTGGGAATAGTTATCCTCAAATTTTTCCCGAACTATGCATAACAACAATAATTGCACTAGGATTCAGATATCTCTTTGACCTCTCTAAAATCTGTATTCTCTATTAACACTTCTGCTAAATCCAAGCGAGATCATTCAAACTCAGGGTGAAGAATTGTGTTGATCGATCGTGTTGATACTTCATCGATCCCAACATTCCAAAATCAGCCCATCCACATAATCAAAATCTGTATCATCTGTCACCAGCACCCAACCCTGCTCTATACACTGAGATGCAATCCAGACATCATTCATAGGGATAGGTCTTCCCTTCCGTTTTAGAGCTAACCGGGTTCGTGCATAAATTGTTGCAGTTTCTCGCCCTAGGGGTACAACGAGGCAAGTTGAGATAAACTCCTGATATCTTGGCAAATTGAGTAAAGGACGAGTAGAATTTTCTGCTCCAAAAAGTAACTCCCCCACCACAACCATCGGCAGAAATATTTCTGGCAACGTTAAGACTTGCTCAACAATAGCTACATCTCCATTCAAAAACCGAATTGCCACAGAAGTATCTAGAGCCACCTTACCATTCATTTAAGTTTACCTGACGGCACTCTTTCTTAATAGACTCTTGGAGTTCTTCAGCTTCTGCATCACTTAAAATTCCGGCAAATTTCGCTAGGGGATGATTTATCCGGCTTTCCTTAGCTTCATGAAGAAACTTTAGCACTGCCTGTACCAAATCATCAGGGGCTTGGCTAAGTTCTTGAATTAACTTTTCTCGATCGCTCAAGCGTTCTGTAGCAATATCACTCATCTGTTGCCAACTCCTTAAAACACATAATTTAATTTTGACAATTTTGGTATTAGATCGCAACCCTCAGAAATAAGTACCTCGTTGGCGTAGCCCTTCCTGCAAAGAAATCACCAGAATATCCTCTAGCATAGCTTTCTTAATAGACAAACTCTTAGGAAAAAGGCGCTGTCGGGGCTAGGGGTAGGATATCTGGATCATTGCCGCCGACTTGGTTGGTGCGGAGGAACCAGAGATCAGCACCTTGGTCTAGGAAGATTTGGGCGAGGCGATCGAAAGCCGGACGGGGCAAGAGAGTCCGCCAAGTAGTGATCCCGCTAAAGAAATCCCCCAACACACTACTATCTCGTTTTGTCTTTGTGCCTTCCGTGACTTGCTCCTGCCAATCTGCCCGGATGATCCCTAGGGGAACTAGTTCTTGTTCGAGGGCTTCACCGAGGGTAATTAACTGATTGAAGCGTTGGGTTTGGGGATGATCGGGGTTAGCTTGCAGCCAAGTTTGAATTTGGGGACTTTGGGCTACTTGGTTAGTGATTTTTTGGATCGTGATGTAGAGAGCTTGATTAGAATCCTGCACACAGGAAGTTGCCGGAGTCACCAGTGCTGCCCCAGTCCCATTCCCCGTCCGATACCGAGCCATCATCACCTGTAACTGGGTGGTAAATTCCCCCATCACTGATAATTTATTGCCCCCAAAATCATAATCTTCCGTGACCGGAGGAAACCGAATCAGCGCATCTGCCACCGGACGATCGCCCAACCAACCCCGTTCCAGATTTCCCATATATTCAGCCCAGTTAACTTTGCCAGCAATGATCCCATCAGGATTGTGGGCGTAGACTTGATGGTAGGTCAGCCGCCAGCGTAGTTCCCCAGTCAGGGGTTCCCGGATAACTTGGGCAGTGCCATAGCTAAAATGTCCGGGGACAAATATTCCTAGGGCTTTGGGTTCCGCTTTTTTACCACCAATGCCACCGAAAATGTGCATCACGATCGCTCGATCGCCCTCCTGCCAAGGTGCTGAGATCGGGTTAGTTAAAAGCGCTGAGGAGGCAGTATTTTTTTGGAGATTTTGCCATAGTTGCTGCTCTAGATAGTTCCTTTTCTTAGCAGTAGTTACTTCGGTGATCTGGGGAATAACTTGCAGGATTTCCCTTGGTTCCAGAGCCTCGACTGTAAAGCTGCCTTGGGAATTTTTGGCTCCGTAGACATACCAGCCCGTAGCATTGAAGGGTGATTTCTCAATATCTTGGTTCGTCGATCGCAATACTCCCTCTCGATCGGCAATTACTTGGGGAATAATTATCACCTCTGGGCTGCCATCAAACTGCCGAGAAACCTGGTTAAAATGCCGCACAAGGAAGCGATCGCTCCCAGAATTATTACCTGAATTATCCCCAGCATTACTTTTTTCTCTAGCAATAATCTGCACCAAACCATAGAAACTCCCCACCACCTGCTCTGGCTCAGAAGCAATTACCAAAGTTATGTCCCCTTGAGGATATTCCCTGACTCGTACCGGAGCTATACTCACGATCACGTCATCTTCTAGTCTGGCTCCTGTCAAGGATTCTAGGGGATCAACTGCCTGCCAGTTATTCAGGCGATCGGGGTGAATATTTCCAGATTTTATACTCTCCCAAGTTTTGGCTGTGAAGCTAATATCCCTCGTCGTCCGGCGGCGGTAATCATTAACCACGGCTCGATTCTCCCACTGGAGATTCACAACCTTTCCCAGCAAATTTTGATGTTGAGCATCGGCATGATGAACTTCAAAAAAAACTGCTTGCTGACTACTTTGACTATTAATTTGTTTATTCCTAATAGATACATCGGGCAAAATCAATCGACCAGTCCAAGGAGCCACAGGGCGGTATAAATTTGGAGGATAGTCACCCTTATAATAATTTTCAAAAGTAAGGGGGTTTTGTTTACGAAATAGGGAATAGTTGGAAACTCTCCTAGGCGGTAAATTGTTGCGAGAATGCCAAAAATTAAGCAGCAAACCCAAAGCAACTATAATAACCAATCCAGCAAGAAAATAAATTGCTAGTTCCCACTTTTTTGGCATGGTACATTTCCTCAATTTAGGCAAGCTGTAATTAGTTCTTTGATATCCCCCACAGGCTCGATCGCTACTCCCAAACCCTGACTTACCTCTTCCACGGTAGTATCATCAAGAAACTTCAGCTCTCCATGTTTTAACATCACCGTCGGCAATAAAATTCCCTGCCCTAAATCCTTACCCCGCAGACCATTCAACAAATCCTGCCCCGTCAATAGCCCAGTTACGGTAATATTCTGCCCCCAATAATCGCTGTGCAAAGCTACCAGATTTATTTCTAGATTTTGTACTTGATTTAGTTGAGCAACGAGGGGTTGAAAGGCTTTTTCCACGGCATTACCAACTACCCATGTTAACTTTTTGGGGGTGGTTATCGATCGAGGCAATAACTCCTGAGCTTGTGTCGTAAAATCCTTAATAAACTGGCGAATGGATCCCACCCCATTACCCAACTGGGGATAATCTTCATAGTGGGCTTCCTCTGGTAAATCTTGCCCGGCAATTAGAAACCATTCATCGGCTAACCAAGCAAAAGTTGTTCCTAATTTTTTTTGAAATTGTTGTTGAATTCCTTGGACTTGATCAATGACTTCCTGAGCTTTGGCTGGCGTAACTTGAATTAATTCATCTTCTGGGGGACGAAACTTAGTTAACCCCACAGGCACAACAGCCACGGAAGCCACGGCGGGGAAATCTTCATGATAAAAACTAGCTAAATCTTGGAGAGTTTGGGTGAGGTACTGCCCATCATTAATCCCCGGACAAACTACTACTTGAGCATGGATTTGGAGACGATTTTCGGCAAACCATTGGAGATGTTCAAGGATTTTTCCAGCTCGATTATTTTTGAGTAATCTAATCCGAATTTCTGGATTTGTCGCATGAACAGAAACAAAAAGAGGCGACAGGCGGAGGGTTTTAATTCGCTGCCATTCTGGTTCTGTCAGATTAGTTAAAGTTAGATAACTGCCATAGAGGAAACTTAAACGATAATCATCATCTTTGAAATAGAGAGATTCTCGCTTTCCCGGTGGTTGTTGATCAATGAAACAAAAAGGACAATGGTTATTACATTGCCGCAGTCCATCAAAGAGAGCAGTGGTAAATTCTAAACCCAGATCATCATCGTAGTCTTTTTCGATTTCGACCTGATGGGTTTTCCCCTTAGTATCGACAACTTCTAATTCTAGAAATTCCTCAGCACAAAGAAACTGGTAATCAATTAAATCCCGTGGTTGAGTGCCATTGATAGTAACGATCGCATCCCCGGCTTCAAAGCCAATTTCTGCCCCGATCGAATCTGGTAGCACCCTAGTAATTACTGCTGGTTGAATCGAATTGCTAAAATTACTGCTCATAAAAATCGGGAGTTAACTATCAGAAAATGCAAATTTTACACACATCGCCCCACCAACAAAAGCCACAGCCCCGTAGATCGCCCCCATCATCGGCGTAACCACAGAGAAATCAGGGAAGATTAAACCCACGAGAGCCATTGCTGCCGAAAATCCTCCGAAGTAGCTGCCAATTCCTAAACCCGATCGATCGCTGGGAACAAGGCCAAGAATCCACGGAATCACGCTATTTAAGATGACACTAAAGGCGGGAATCACCACCAAGGTCAGGAGCCAGAGGAGTTGAGGAAATAAACCCATCCCCAATAAACCCAGACTCGCCGCCCCCAAACTAAAAACAAGAGTGTCTCTATTTCCAAAATGGGTAGCTATTTTGCCCGCAGGTAATGCCAACACTGCCAACACTAAACCCACCAGCACCATGATCAGGGAACCACGTTCCGCCCCTAGCTGCCCATTCACTAGATTACCCAACACAAACATTAAAAACCGAATGCCCCAACCCACCAGAGTTCCAGTGGTCGAGATGAAAATCAAGGATAGAAAAACCGATTGTTCAAGGGAGGTGGGTCGATCGGACAGATTGGGAGCTTCAGGAATTTGTACCGCTCGGAGTACAGCCCCGGCTCCTAGCAAAATAAAGGAACCAAGGGCAAAGATCAACATCGGTGGTAAGTTATTGAGCAGAAACTGGTTCGATACAGGGCGAAAAGCTCCCACCAAACCGCCAAATAACGTTAGCAGACTAGCCGCAATGGGTAAATCATTCGGGGTAGCATACTTGCCAAGGAGGGCGATCGCCGGACTGCGAAATACCGTCATGGCTAGGCTCCACACCACCAACACCCCAATCAACAGCCACTGAAACACCTCTACGGGACTGCCAAAAATCACCACCGCCGGGATCAAAATAAATAGAGCCGAGGAGAATATTACCCCGATCGCAATGAACGGAAAGCGACTGCCTACCCAGCGATAGGATTGATCAGATAATCCCCCCATTAACGGCTCCATCATCACCGCCAAAGCACTTTCAAAAATCAATAACTTTAATCCCAAGCCTTCGGGTAAACCCAGTTCAGTCAATAGCTTCGGCAGGTAAGCTCCATAGATCAGCCAAGCAAGGGTGATGGCGGCTTGAATGGCAGCTAGTCCCCAAACCTGTCTCCAGAGAACCCTTGGTTGATTAGGAAAAAAAGAGATTGATTGACCCATAGAACTTTGACCTAGTGTGATTAGCTAATTTTGTTAGCCATGATTGTGATCTAGTATTCAGGAACAGAACTATCAATTTCTTGGCTCCAAGCAGCAATACCGCCCTTAACATTGATCCCTTCAATTCCTGCTTGCTTCAGAATACCTACAGCCTTGGCCGATCGCCCCCCCAGCTTGCAATGCACAACTAGTTTTTGGGGATTGGGTGAGCTATTGAGTAATTCTTTGACCTTTTCTACACCAGCACCCTGCTCAATTTCCGGTAAGGGGATCAACACGGATCCGGGAATTTTGGCAATTTCGTACTCGTTCGGATTGCGGACATCGATCAAGAGAAAATCTCGATCGCCACTATCCAGCAATTGCTTGAGTTCCTGTACCGTAATTTCCTGCATATCCATTTTTTGCTTTTCCTCTTCGGCTTTCGCTTGGGTAATCCCACAGAACTGCTCGTAATCAATTAATTTCTCAATCACTGGGCGCACTGGGTTTGGTCGGAGTTTCAATTCCCGGAACTTCATCTCTAGGGCATTAAACAACAGCAATCTGCCACTGAGAGTCGTCCCCTGTCCGAGGATAATTTTCACCGTCTCCGTGGCTTGAATCACGCCAATAATGCCGGGAAGAATGCCGAGAACGCCACCTTCAGCGCAGGAGGGAACCATGCCCGGTGGTGGTGGCTCTGGATAGAGATCCCGGTAGTTAGGCCCTTCTTGATAGTTAAACACCGTCGCCTGTCCTTCAAACCGGAAGATGGAGCCGTAGACATTGGGTTTATTCAGCAACACACAGGCATCGTTGACTAGGTAGCGGGTCGGGAAATTATCTGTCCCATCCACCACAATATCGTAGGGAGCCATTAGCTCTAGGGCGTTTGCCGAACTGATCATGGTGTTGTAGATATCCACTTGGCAGTAGGGATTGATCTCTAGAATTCGATTTTTGGCAGATTCAATTTTTGGTTTGCCGACCCAAGAAGTGCCGTGGATAACTTGACGCTGGAGATTGGAATGATCCACTATATCAAAATCTACAATTCCAATTCTGCCGACTCCCGCCGCTGCAAGGTATAACAACAAAGGAGAGCCTAGCCCCCCGGTTCCGATACATAACACACTGGCAGCTTTGAGGCGTTTCTGCCCTTCTAGCCCTACCTCTGGCAAAATTAAATGGCGGGAGTAGCGTTCGTATTCTTCTTTAGTTAGCTGAATTTCATCTAGATTAGGATTTAACATGGCTGTGTCTTGATTAGTGCCTAGCTGAGGGCATTGTGCTATAAATTATACCATTTTCATTTTCTGACCGGAGAACCTTAACTAACTTGCAAGATTTGTCGGCAATATTTTTACAATTCTTAACTTGTAATTCTTAACTTACAATTCTTGCCTTAAAGTTTTCAATATTTTCAACGTCTAGACTTAGGATATCCGCCAGTTGCAGTACGGTTAATCCTAATTTAACTACAGATCGATCGCCAGACAGATAACTTAGAATATAAAGCAGGAATAACTCTTCAAAACTATGGCAGACCTATCTCGATCGTATCAACAGGAAGACTTACAGGAAATATTAAATCTTGCCATTACCCGTCAAGGCAAGTCCGCAGAATTTACCCGTGAGCAGCTAGAAGAAATTGCGGACGATTTGGGCATTTCGGCGATCGACCTCCGTTTGGCAGAACAGGAATGGCTCACACGACAAGACCAGCACAGACAAAAGCAAGAATTTAATCTCTATCGGCGGCGGCAATGGCAAAAGAAATTCCTGAGCTTTGCCTTAACCAATGGCTTTTTCATCACTATCAACCTAGCCTTTGCAGGGCAGATTTCTTGGGCTTGGTACATTCTTGGTTTTTGGAGTTTATCCCTAGGAATTCATACTTGGAGTATTTTTAAACCCAATCCCGGAGATTACGAAGAAGCCTTCCTCGCTTGGCAACGCAAACAACAAATTAAGCAAACCGTGAGTAGCTTGTGGAATCGTTTTAATCGGTTTCTAGAAAGTTAGAGTTTCCGAGTTAATAATTGCGACACTATTCATCAAATATAGTATTAAGATTGAATTGCATTTAGGATTGCCCTATAGACATCTCACTATGAACATTTATGAACTCCCGGCGGCTCTGACAGACCAAAATCCTCAAGTAATTTTTTTAGATGCTGTGGGGACTTTATTTGGAGTCCGATCGAGTGTGGGAGCCATGTATGCTCAGGTTGCTCAGGGAGAGGGAGTAGAATTAGATATCGTAGCGATCGATCGAGCTTTTTATCAAGCCTTTGCCGCAGCTACGCCCCTAGCGTTTCCCCAACAGGAACCAGAAAAAATCCAAGAACTAGAGTTTCAGTGGTGGCGAAATTTAGCAGTAGAAACCTTTACCCTCGCTGGGTCGATCGAGCAATTCCCTGATTTTGACAAGTTTTTTCTCACCCTTTATGATTACTTTGCCACTGCCCAACCTTGGATTGTTTATCCAGAAGTAGTCGCCGCCCTCACTCACTGGCGGAGCCAAGATATAAAACTGGGGATTATTTCAAATTTTGACAGTCGTATCTATCAAGTCCTCAACGCCCTAGAATTAATGGATTTTTTTAGCTCAATCACCATTTCTTCGGAAGCTGGATTCGCAAAACCAGAGCCGCAAATTTTCACTACAGCCCTAGGTAAATACAACTGTCCCCCCACGGCTGCATGGCACATTGGTGATAGCTTGCGGGAAGATTATCAAGGGGCAACCCAAGCTGGACTCCGGGGAATTTTGATCCAGCGCTAAAGCAAGTATTAAGGCAAACGTTAATTTAGATTGAGTAGGTTCTTGAAGATAAGGTTAACTAATTAATATGTAGGTAAGGTTAATTTGTAGCTAGAGAAATAGGCGGATATTTTTACAATTAGGCGGAAATATGTCAAGGAATATCTTAAGGAATATTTCGATCGAGTTCCTCAAATCTACGTATTTCCCAAGCTGGCTGCGTAATATACCTTAAAAAACATTAACTATAGGCTATAGATTATCAGGTAAAAAATCACCCGAACAAAAATCAAATATTGCGGATCAAATATGCCAACATAAGAATTAAGTTTAGGTGCTAGTTTTAGCTATTAAATAGATACTAATATTATTAATAGTTAGCTAATTAGTAATTTTTCGCAATTTTATTCTTTTTGATTTTCATTTGCTCAATTTGTTGCTTACCTGCCCCCCATCTACTCTAGAGTTTGGTTTTTATCACCTTGCCAAATAGGAGTTCTTCAAGATCATGAATGCCCATGTATGTCCCGATTGTGGCTATCCCCTCCTCTGTCATGTCCGCCATGGTATTCCCTACTGGTATTGTCTCCATTGCCGTCAGGAAGCAGCCTACGCCATAGAAACAGAACTTACTGAAATCAAAGAGGTAGAACTAGCTCTCCAAGAATCCTATCAGTGGTTTAATTCTCTAATTCGGGCGAGTTTAGAGGGTATTTGGGTGTTGAATCGATCAGGAGAAACAGCTTTTGTGAATCAGCAAATGGCAGATTTGTTAGGCTACACTGTTGAAGAAATGCAGGGGAAACCAGCTTGGTATTTTGTAGAGGCAGGGGATCGATCGAGCTTTGTAGAGCATCTACGAAATCATCAAAAAGATGTAGCCGAACAGTACGAAATTAAGCTCCAACATCGGCAGGGAGCATCTATCTGGGTAACCATTTCCGGTCATGGAGTGTACGATCGACTGGGGGAATACATTGGCGCCCTAGGGATGGTGACAAATATTAATGACCGCAAACACTCCGAAGAAAGACTCCGAGAACTAAAAGATACTCTCCAAGCGATCATCCAGTCTTCCCCCCTTGCCATTATTGCCCTCGATCTCCAAGGAAAGGTTAAGCTCTGGAATCAATCCGCCGAAAAAATGTTTGGCTGGGAAGAAGCCGAAGTTCTCGGAAATTCTCCGCCCACCTTGCCCGATCAGCCCGATCAATTTTCCCAATTATCCCAACTTTTAGAGGGTACACTCCCAGAAAGCTATCTTCAAGATATAGAAACTCGTTACTATCGACAGGATGGCTCCGTAGTAGATATTAGTCTATCGACAGCTCCCCTTCATAATGCCGAAGGTGAAGTTGTTGGCAATATGGGTGTGGCAGCAGACATTACTTTAGTGAAAAAAATGCAGGAGTCTTTATTGCAACAAGCGCAACGAGAGCGGCTGATTGCCATGATTGCCCAGCGCATTCGTCAGTCCTTAGATTTGCAAGAAATTATTGAGACGACGGTGGTGGAAGTCCAGAAACTGTTGGAGTCCGATCGAGTGCTGATTATTCACTATCTCAGTCCGGGGCAAGGAAGCGTGGTGGCGCAGGCGCTGGCAAGGGAGGAAATTTCTTCGATGCGGGGCTTTGTGGTGACGGACTCCCTCTTGAATATAGCCAGTCATCTTGATAAACACCATCAAGGGGAAGTTTTAGTGATCAATGATGTCGATCGAGCCGATATCTCTGACCACAGTAGGCAGTTATTAGAATTTTTCCAAGTCAAATCGAAATTAGTCGTCCCTATCCTCCATCCCTATCCCGATCGTCAGCCCCAGAGTTCCTACTCTATTTCCCCCGATCTGCACTCCGATTCCTCTGGGGAATCCTTAAATCATCAACGGAATTCTGCCAAAAATCTCCAAACAAAGCTCCCCGAACCCAATTTCCAGCCCGATGCAGAGACTAATTCCCAACCTCCTGCACCTACCCAGATTGACCCTACCCTAGAAAATAATCGGCATAATCTCTGGGGTCTATTAATTGTGCATCAATGCCAAGAACCCCGACAGTGGCAAACCTCAGAAATTAATCTCCTCAAGCAACTAGCTACCCAAGTCGGCATCGCCCTTTGGCAAGGACAGCTATATCAACAGGCAAAACTGCAAACTGCTAGGGAAAGAACTCTAAACCGGGTTAGCAAAGCAATCCGCCGGACTCTCGATCTGAAAACTATCTTCTCTACGGCGGTATGGGAAATTGGTAATCAACTCCAGAGTCAACGGGTAGAAATTTGGCAATACCAGTCTGACCAAAAAGTCTGGGTTAATGTTTCTGAATACCGGGGAGACTTGGATGCTCTGGTGGGCTTGGGTACAGAAATTAGCGATCGAGATAATACGGTCACAGATTATCTCAAACAGTTGCAGATAGTAAAAAATCGCAATCTAGTGCCTGCCCTCGATCAAAGAGATTTGATGGATAATGAAGCCTGTTTATTGGTTCCCCTACATTTTAGTGACCAAGTTTGGGGAGCTTTGGCTCTGGTGATGGGTTTCTATATCTACGATTGGCAAGAAGAAGAGATTGATTTTATGCTACAAATTGCCGATCAGTTGGCGATCGCCATCCAACAATCTGAACTCTACTTGCAACTAGAACATGCCAACAAAAAACTGCAACAACTTGCTGCCACGGACGGACTAACGCAGATTGCTAATCGACGTTACTTTGATGAAATTGTCTACCACGAGTGGCAACGGACGAAGCGAGAGGAACAACCCCTATCTTTGATTATTGTGGATATTGACTGGTTCAAAAGCTACAACGATCACTATGGTCATCAAGCTGGGGATGATTGTCTGCGCCGGGTGGCTCAGGCGATCGCTAAAGTTACAAAACGCCCTGCTGATACCCTGGCTCGTTATGGTGGCGAGGAGTTTGTGATCCTGTTACCAAATACAGATACCCAAGGAGCTGCTCAAATAACCAAGGAAATTTGTCAATCTGTGATCAATTTAGAGATTCCCCATCCCGACTCCAACATCAGCCCCTACCTGACTGTGAGCGCCGGAGTTACTAGCCTAGTTCCCTCGATCGACACCTCCCCCGATCAACTCATCTCCCAAGCCGACCAAGCCCTCTACCTCGCCAAAAATAACGGACGCAATCAATTTTTAATTTACAGTCAATCTGTCCTCCCCACCAATCCTAAATATGCCAAAAAACGTAAACGCACGATCGCCTAACGGCAAGGCTCACCGGACGGCGATGCACTTTTCATCATAACTAATAATAAAATCGACTCGTTCCGAGTGCAACCGATTGTTATGGATTTTCTCAATTTAGCTAAAATACCAATACTCCGGACAGAATTTTAAGACTCGGATACTTTACGCCATATAGAGATTACCTTTTGGTTGCTATTTAAATCCCTATCAGCTTAAACGCAAACAGCCAATTAAACAGATATTTACCAGAATGGTTGCTCTGTAAGGCTTGTATCTTCCCAGAATGGTTGCTCTGTAAGGCTTGTATCTTCGTTGAAAAAATTGTCCGAAGTATTGAAATACGCTTTCTTAATGTAAGTTCTGGCCATTTTTGAAACAAAATTATATCCTTCATCGATACTCATTGCAGATGTATTATTTCGCTTTGTTACTTCTTTAAATCCGTGCCTAGAATCAAAACCGGAAAGAGAGAAATTATTTGAAGTGTTCCTGAAGGAATCTCTCTGATCCTCGACAGTCTCTAAGTCGATATCTTTCTCTTTTGCAAAAGTCTCTACAGCTTCCATTAGTTTGTAGTAAGTTGTCCAGCTTTCTGACATATTCAAATATTTCAAAATAAAATAAATGTCCTTATTTTCTGTTGCCAGATGGATTAGCGGAAATTTAATCGTAGATTTTGAACCATTTTTGTATTCTTGATCTATGCGTTGCTGATTAAAGCCTGATGGTTTACCCAGTAACGCGTATGCCCCCTTAGGAGAGACATAATGTACAGGCATTTCATTATGTAACAGTTCAAAAATCGATGTTTTTCTATGGTTTTTTGAAAATAGTATTGAAGCACCGTTAAATAGACTGACTAATTCATGCCCTAGCTGCCAAACGACTTCTGGATTACTTTCACCCTCAAAATAAAGAGATGTCATTCGGAAATCGTAGTTAGGACAATCTAGCCAATGATTTACACCACCATATATTTTGAAGTAGAAACTACCAGCTTGTAATGATAGTTGTCTAAATTCCTGCTCATAACCATTCAACAGAAATTCCCAATCTGAAAATTTACTCAATGTCTTTGCTTATGTATAACTATGTATTAGGCGAAAAAATTCTATCTAATGTCAATATATGGCATATAGGCTAAATGTCAAGTTTCGGGCTATATACTTCATATAAGTTGCGTTATGCGGAAAAATTCTGTCTAATTACCTTATGCAATCTGAATCACCACCTAGGGGGCGATCGAGTTCATTGGTGAGTTTTTAGCAGATAGTGGCGAAATCCAAGCAAGTTTATGGATATTTGTCGGATTGATATTCTCTGAATTATGATTGTTGAGAGTGTACATGATCATTTACTGATTAAATATTATCAATTAGCCAGCAGATGAGTGGTAGGAAAATATTTCCAAGAAATCCGCTATTATGAAAATATTGATCTAAAAATAGCCATGCCTTTACCTCGTATCTTAGTTTTAATCGCCGGAACTGCCTTGATCTTAGGCATGATGTTGTGGTTAGTAAATGCCCTCTATCGGCTGTATATTCAAATCTCTTTTACGGCTCCTTTCTTAGCTAATATTTTGTTGCTTTTACTAATAATATTATTAGCAATTTTAGTCGGGGCTTTTATTTACTATATCTACATTATTACTAGTCCAAAACAAAATTCTAAACAGGGTCAAAAAGCTAGACTAAGCCCCAAGGTTCCCGCCGAAAAAGCCGAGGCAGCAGGGGAGAATCTTAAGGCAGTGCGCCAACAGGTACAACAGATTCAAGATGAAGTGGCTCGACAGGAATTGTTGATGCGATCGAAGGAAATCGAGTCGATTCTAGCGAGGGGTGAACTATTAGTAGTGGTGTTTGGCACAGGTTCGGCGGGGAAGACTTCTTTAATTAATGCTTTGATTGGGAGAGTTGTGGGCAAGGTCGGCGCACCCATGGGCAGTACGGAGGTGGGGGAAACCTATACTTTGAAACTAAAAGGGATCAACCGCCAGATTTTAATTACTGATACACCGGGCATCCTCGAAGCGGGGGTTGCTGGCACAGAAAGGGAGAAATTAGCTCGAAAATTAGCCACAGAAGCAGATTTACTCCTATTTGTAGTAGATAATGACCTGCGGCAGTCGGAATACAAACCTTTGCAGGATTTAGCCCAGATTGGCAAGCGATCGATCTTGATTCTCAATAAAAGTGATTTATACACCGAGGTCGATCGAGAAGTAATCATGGCTCGATTGCGGGAGCGAGTCCGGGGGTATATTGCCACTATGGATGTGGTTGCCATCACAGCTAATCCCCAAATGGTGGCGCTAGAAAGTGGTGAAGTCATTGCCCCCGATCCGGAAATTATGCCCCTGATTAAAAGGTTAGCGGCGATTCTCCGGGCTGAGGGTGAGGATTTAATTGCGGATAATATTTTGTTGCAATCGCAAAAACTGGGGGAAGAAACCCGAAAAATTTTGGAACAGCAACGGCGCAGACAGGCAGAGAAAATTGTCGATCGCTTCCAGTGGATTGGGGCGGGAGTGATTGCAGTTACGCCTTTGCCTGTGGTGGATGTGTTGGCAGCAGCGGCGGTTAATGCCCAGATGGTGATTGAAATTGGCCGGGTCTATGGCTGCGAATTAAATATGGAACGGGGCAAAGAATTAGCCTTATCCCTAGGGAAAACCCTCGCCAGTTTGGGAGTAGTTAAGGGGGCGATCGAGCTAGTTTCTGCTGCCTTGAGGACAAATATCGCTACCTATTTTGTGGGTAAAGCTATCCAAGGTATCACCGCCGCCTACCTGACCCGCATTGCTGGTAAAAGCTTTATTGAATACTTCCGGCACAATCAAGACTGGGGCGATGGGGGCATAACTGAAGTAGTCCAGCGCCAGTTCCAACTCAACCGCAAACAGGAATTTGTGAAAAGTTTCATGCAGGAAGCTCTCCACAAAGTTATGCCGCCCCTAGTAATTCACGAAAAAGAGGCTGAACTGATCACAGAACCAGCAAAAGAACCCCTAAAACCAATAAAACCAGAGGATGATTGGTAGAGGTATTTCTTAGATTTGGGAAAGGTATGTTGCTAAGAGTCGAAGAAGGTGGGTATTACTCCACCCCACAGGGCTTAACCCCATGCTTAGAAAATCGTGTAGATAAAGGGAGCGATCGCCGAAGCCTGACTAAGGATAATCAAAGCACCCAGCATCACCATCGTAATGATTAAAGGTAATAACCAATACTTCTTGCGCTCCTTGAGAAACGCCCAAATATCTTTAATAAAATCAACAGTTGCCTCAAACATTAAAACGGTCTCTCCAAACTTTCCTTATTTCTCAGTTTACTAGGTACACGGTAACTAGGTTCTCTTTTTTGTAATTCCCGGCGCATGGGATCATTACTCAGCAAGCGCATGATCAAACCCATGGGGAAAATCATTAGGTAAAATACTAACCCTAAAACAATCCTCGTTTCTACCCAGCCCAACGCCAGACCAAAGCGCATCCAGACGTGGTAAACCGGGTTCAGAAGATTGGGGGCAATCAGAGCAAAGGCGACAAAAAAGCTGGCGATCGCCCAGATCCAAGGTGGAGACTCATGGCGCCGGAGCAGAGGAATAATCACCCCAAAAATCACCCCCAAAAAACCTGCCATCATCAACCCAAAGTTACGTAATCCCTGTCTATCTAGTTTCGGTATCTCATGCATATATCAGTTATCAGTGAACAGTTATCAGTTATCAGTATCAGGGAATAAGGAACAGTTATCAGTTATCAGAGAACAAAGAAAAGTTAGTAGCTATTAGTTATCAGTTATGCAGTTATCAAACACTAAATTAAAAACGTATGTTCACTGTTAACTGCTCACTGTTCACTGTCTAATCCAGTCCAAACTCCTGTTGCCAAGACTCATCCTTCTCCCAGACGGGCTGGTCAGATTTGGCTAAGAGATAGTTTTCTAATACTAGATAATCCATCTCCGTCCGCATAAAGCAACGGTAAGCATCTTCGGGAGTGCAGACGATCGGCTCCCCCCGGACATTGAAGGAAGTATTCACGAGCAGTCCATAACCAGTTTCTGCCTCAAAGTGTTTAATCAGATCATAATAACGGGGATTAGTTTCCTTATGAACAGTTTGAATTCTAGCGGAATAGTCTACATGGGTGACAGAAGGAATTTCTGACCGGGGAACCCTGAGCTTGTCGATGCCAAATAGTTGTTGATCGTCCTCGGTGACAGGCAGTCTGATTTTTTCTTGTACCGGAGCCACCACCAGCATGTAGGGACTATCAGTATTTAGCTCGAAGTAATCACTCACTCGCTCTGCCAATACCGAAGGGGCAAAGGGACGGAAAGACTCCCGATATTTAATTTTTAAATTCATTACCGACTGCATTTTTCGACTGCGGGGATCCCCAATGATCGATCGCCCCCCCAAAGCCCGTGGTCCAAACTCCATCCGCCCCTGACACCAGCCCACCACATTCCCATCGGCGAGAATCTTTGCCAACTTCGGCATCAATTCCCCATCGGTTAACTTGTAGTATTTAGCCTTGGCTCGATCGAGGTGCTGCTCAATTTCTGTTTCATCAAACTTAGGTCCCAAGTAAGAACCCTGCATCCCATCTCTAGGTTCCGGTTGTCGGGGTTGGTCATGATACTGATACCACGTTGCCAAAGCTGCGCCCAAAGCTCCTCCCGCATCACCAGCCGCTGGTTGAATCCACACATCTTTAAATATCCCTTCCCGGATCAGCTTCCCATTCGCCACACAATTCAGCGCCACACCCCCCGCCATACAGAGATAATCCACCTCTAGCTCTTCTTGGACAGTTCTCGCCAGACGTAATACCACTTCCTCGGTAACTTCCTGAATTGAAGCGGCAATATCCATTTCCCGTTGGGTTAATTTCCCCTCTGCCTGCCGGGGTGGGCCTCCAAACAGGGTATTAAATTTCTGGTTAGTCATAGTTAAACCAGTGGCGTAGTTGAAATACTCCATGTTTAAGCGGAAAGTCCCATCAGGCTTGAGATCAATGAGATTTTTATAGATTAAATCTGTATATTTTGGTTCGCCGTAGGGAGCTAATCCCATGAGTTTATATTCCCCAGAGTTGACCTTAAACCCTGTGTAGTAGGTAAAGGCAGAATACAACAAGCCCAGAGAGTGGGGAAAATCTATCTGCCACTGGGGAGTGAGTTTATTGCCCTCTCCTAACCAGACAGAGGTAGTCGCCCACTCGCCCACCCCATCTAAGCACAGCACTGCTGCCTTCTCAAAGGGACTGGGGAAAAAAGCACTAGCCGCATGGGATTGGTGATGTTCTGTAAATAAAAGCTGGGGCAGTTCGGTTTTCTTGCAACCCGCTAGTTTTGCCAATTCCCGCTTCAATTCTGTTTTTAGGTAGAGTTTTTCCTTTAACCACACGGGCATCGCTGCGAGGAACGATCGAAAGCCACGGGGAGCGTAGGAAAGGTAGGTTTCTAGGAGCCGTTCAAACTTAACTAAAGGCTTATCATAAAAAACTACTTGATCAATATCTAAAAGATTAGACTCTGATGCTTGGAGGCAGTAATTAATCGCATTGACGGGAAACCGGGCATCGTGCTTTTTTCTGGTAAACCGCTCTTCCTGTGCTGCTGCTACTATTTTGCCATCTACAACCAACGCTGCCGCACTATCATGGTAGTAAGCAGAAATCCCCAAAATCTTCATCAAGTTATCTCCCAGTAGTTGTTATAAGGTTTCACGCAGGTTTTAGATAGGTTTTAGGCGTATAGTCCTTACCCATGGTCACTGTGCAAAATCCGTAGCCTTTAGGCAAAGTTTCACGAATACTATCCAAAATTTTTAGTTCATATTTTTGATACAGGCTCTTGATACAGGATGTAATAAATTTGTTTCAAGTTTAGTTTTTAAGCTAAATTTTCGGGTAAAGTTTAGTATTTAATTTTAATACTTATTTTAGATTTGTTATCAGGTCTAATCTTATGTTCCAGGGAATTAGTTAAGCAACTCTCTAATTCTAATGTTAGGATTTCACAACATGAGCTTAAAGCATAGATAGATCAAAATCATTGAAGTGTATTATTTTATACAATGCATTTTTGTTTTTTATATTTTCTATAACTATAGAAATAGAGTTTGCCTAGGGAGCAAATAGACACAGATATCTATTAACTATATTTATGTTAATTTTGTCAACAGGCTCTGCTAAACTTTTTTGGTCTAAGAATGGCTGAAAAGCTACTTCTACAGCAATTGCGAGGATGGTGGAGTCATAGCTGGATTAATCACTGTTATCTCTATAGCTAGTATTTGCTGGGTTGTGATCCGAGATTTTCTGTAAATTCCCTGTAAACTTCCTGTAGCTTTTGATAGGATTCTGAGGGTCGATCGAGCTTATGTAATTTAGGCAATAGAGATTGTCAGCAGAAAAACATCAACTAATTTAGAAACCAATTTATGAGTAATCAATCTATGAGGAATGCCCAAATTCAAGGATAGTATTTATTTTCTGGCTTAAATACCCAAATATATACCAAATATATAAATACAAGATAAATCAAGTTAAATTAATTTCTATGATCAACCGTAAACAACTTATTTCCCTTGCCAAACAATCTTTAATTATTGCTTTCATCACCTTTGGCATGACCGAAGCTGTCTTTCGGATCTATGGGTTAATCAATCCTACTTTTATTTTTTATGATAGCTCCTACAATCGTTACCGAGGTAAGCCCTTATCTCCAAATTATGATGGTCAGTTAAATTCCCAAGGTTTCCAAGGTCCAGAATTTACTCAAGAAAAACCAGCTAATACCTACCGAATTCTTTCTATTGGTGACTCCTTTACCTTTGGAGTTTTACCCGTGCAATACAACTATAATTCCAGAATTGAAAGACAACTAAATAGACAACTAGCAGCTCAAGGTAAGCAGTTTCAAGTTATTAATATGGGAATTCCCGGCATCGGACCTAGGGACTATTTGGCGATCCTTAATAATGAAGGTATCAAGCTAAATCCAGATATGGTAATGGTTTCCATCTTTATTGGTAATGACACCCTTGAAGCAGAAATAGCTATGGAGCAGAAGAGAGATTGGTATACCTATTCCCATGTTTTGTCATTTTTTAATTATGTTGTACAGGTACAAAAGAAGTATGAAGGCGAGGTTTATGGGCCGAATGCAACCTACGATGATGATAAACCATCCTTAGCTGCTGATAAATTTCTAGAGATTCAAACAGGTAGGGCTGCAATTTTTGTCAAAGACCAACCTGAAGCTTTGAGAGCTTTCAATAATCAGGTAGAGTACATTAAACAAATCAAGAAAATTTGTGATAGTAGGAATATTAAATTATTAGTAGTCCTGATACCTGATGAAACTCAAGTTAATCCTGAACTCCAACAGCAAGTAGTCGCTAATGCTCAGGTTTCTCCTGAGAACTTTGATATTGGATTACCTAATCGGTTGTTTACTGAAGTCTTTACTCAAGAAAATATTAATTATTTAGATTTGTTAGATGGCTTTCTAATGGCAAGCAAGGAAGAGAATCTTTATAAACCAAGGGATACCCATTGGAATATTGCCGGAAATCGGGTTGCATCTCGCTTAATTACCCCAAAGATTATTGAGCAAATTCAGCCTTAATTATATTCACCGTATCTCTACTATTTATAAGGATTTCGGGGAGGATTATTAACCTTTATTCCGTTTTTTTGAGAGAAATTTTGAGGGGATTTTGATCAGAGGTTTGGCTGGTGATTTGGCTATTTGCCACTGTTGAGTCTCTGGAATGGTTTTTGGGGAATTATCTGGAGAAATATCTTGAGGATATGGGAAATTGCCTTGAGAACTATGGTATACCCCCGACCAGGTGGCAAATAACCGATCGACCAGTTGATAGTAATCAATCCCTGAGTTAATCCCTGAGTTAACCTGAGTTTGCCAAGAGAGGGGAATACCCCGGAGAGTGTTGTAGGCTCCTGAGAGAAACCCGGTGAGGGCGATCGCAATTTCTGGTTGAGGAGTAGCGGCGGCTCGATCGATAGAAAGAGTAAAATCTTCTGGGGTACTTAGAATGCAATAACAAGTAATGGCAAGGGGGGCTTGGCTTGCTGGGATTTGGGAGTTTATAACTTTAATTGCTGAGGCTAGACAAGGTAAATTTTCCCAAAAGCTGGGAGAGATGGGAAAAGTTCTACTAAGTAATTGCTGAAAAGCGGCGGGCAGGGGGCGAGCTGCTAGGTTGTCCGGTTGAGACCTACGATTAAAATCTTGGGGAAAATTTATATGGAAATCTTGATCTAGGAGCAGGGCGATCGCTTCCCCCATAGCTAACCCTAGATGGGGCGATTCTTCAGGAGCTAACCAGAGATTAATTGCCGAAAGGAGTTTTGTGTTGGTGTATTGTTCGTGATAAAAAAGGCTGACAGGTAGCGTTGCCCACACAGCCTCACTCGCCGTTGCTGTCCCCAGTAGTTTTAATAGATCGGGATTTGTTGCCGTAATCTGGGTTTGCCAATGCTTGAGGTCTAGATAGCCCTGCTGAACTAGACTTTGGGTGCCAATGATAGCGATCTGTTCCCAAGGATTGGGTTGAGAATCTGCCTTAAATCTAGCTGTCGCCATGACACTACCCAACCAAGCTCCTTGGAATTTATTGAAGAGAGAGTAGATCATGATTCTGGTCTTAAATGACTAACGAGAGCATCCAAGCCGAGGAGATAACTGTTGGCTCCAAAGCCGCTAATCTGACCAAGGGCGATCGGCGCAATCCATGAATGATGGCGAAATTCTTCCCGACGATAAATATTACTCAAATGCACTTCTACCGTAGGCAGGGCGACTCCGGCAAGGGCATCTCGGATGGCGACACTGGTGTGAGTATAGGCTCCAGCGTTGATTAAAATTCCCTGTTGCTGACCCAGAGCCTCGTGAATGGCGGTGACTAGCTCCCCTTCATGGTTCGATTGTAAAATTTTGAGGTCTACTTGCAGTTGTTGCGCTTTTTCCGTGAGGAGTCGATCGATCTCCGCCAAAGTTAAGACCCCATAAATTCCCGGCTCCCGTTTTCCCAAGAGATTAAGATTAGGGCCATGTAAAACTAAAATGTTGAGGCTCATGCCGCTTTTGCTAGTAACCAATTAATTACCAGTATTTCTCATAAATGTATTAATTACTAGATTCAGAAGTAAGCCGAGGGGAACTTACCCAGTACCGATCATTTTGTCATAAAAACTTGACAATTTTGATAAGCAACTTAGCGGCGGCGGGGTTCATGGACAGGGATGGGGATCAGTTCTGGCTCTGGTTCGGGTGCTGGCCCAAGGAGAGCCTCAACTAGTTTCTTTGCTAATTCCCGGATTTTTTCAATGACCTTATCTATATATTCCATTAAGAGGAACACTCCTTTATTATGGCTATAGATTTAAACTAGCACATGGTTAATAAATTAGCATCTGTTATTTTTCTTAACTTTTGGTTTTTGAGCCTGATTTGAGCATTAAGTTTTTGAGCAAGAGAGGGAAAAACTTTGGGTAAGGTGTATTTGTTGGGGGCGGGGCCGGGAGATCCGGGGTTGATGACCCTGAAGGGCAAGAATTTATTAGAGTTTGCTGATGTGGTGGTTTACGATGCTTTGATTAGCCCAGAGATTTTAGCGATGATTAATCCTCAAGCGGAAAGGATCGATGCGGGGAAACGGCGGGGATTTCACTCCAAACTCCAAACAGAAACTACTCAGATTTTAATTACCAAGGCGCAGGAAGTGGCGATCGTGGTGCGGCTCAAGGCTGGGGATCCCTTTGTCTTTGGGCGGGGCGGTGAAGAAATGGTGGATTTAGTCCGGGCGGGGATTGAAGTAGAGGTTGTACCGGGAGTGACATCGGGGATTGCGGCTCCTGCCTATGCGGGGATTCCCTTGACCCATCGAGACTATAGTTCGACGGTAGCTTTTGTTACCGGGCATGAAGCAGCCGGAAAATATCGCCCAGAGGTCAACTGGCAAGCGATCGCCCAGAGTGCAGAAACCATCGTTATTTATATGGGCTTACACAATCTGGGGACTATTACCCAAAAATTAATCCTCGGCGGGTTGACTCCCGAAACTCCCATTGCCCTGATCCGGTGGGGAACAACACCCCAGCAGCAAGAATTATTTAGTACCTTGGGAGCTGTGGTGATAGAGGTGGCGCGGGAAGGGTTCACGGCTCCGGCGATCGCAGTGGTTGGCAATATTGTTAATTTTCGAGAGCAGCTAAGTCCCCCAGAGATTATTTAGCTAACTATTCCTGAATGTTGCGTTAAATTTAACTCTAAACACAAAGCAAAAGGAGTTTTGATTCTGCTGCATATCATACATTTTGTTGAATCACAACCAACTAATATCTGCCTAATATCTGGAAAATCAATATTTTAGAAGGAAATTACTATGAGTGGAAATGACTCCCGGCTTCAGGCTATTTGCGATATCACCAATCGAGAGCCAATGCCCGCAAATCACCCCGGAAAACTGGAAGATATTTGGGCTTCGGATGTTTTTAGTCTGAGCAAAATGCAGCAAAGCCTGCCAAAAAGTATCTTTAAGTCAGTTAAGAAGACTATTGAAAGTGGAGAAACTTTAGATGCCTCCATCGCTGATGTTGTAGCCGTCGCCATGAAAGACTGGGCGCTCGCCAAGGGAGCTTTGTACTACGCCCACGTGTTCTACCCTCTCACCAATGCCACAGCCGAAAAGCATGATGGTTTTATTTCTGTCCAAGGAGATGGCTCCGTAATTTCCGAATTTGCGGGAAAAGTGCTGGTGCAAGGGGAGCCGGATGGTTCTTCTTTTCCTAACGGGGGGATTCGATCGACCTTTGAAGCCCGTGGTTACACTGCTTGGGATGTCACCAGCCCCGCCTACGTCATGGAAACTGACAATGGTTTGACCCTCTGCATTCCTACGGTGTTTGTTTCTTGGACTGGGGAAGCCTTAGATAAGAAAACTCCCCTGCTGCGCTCGATCGCTGCCATGAACAAAGCCGCTACCCGAGTCCTCAAACTCTTTGGACATCAAGACATCGCCCCAGTCAACTCCAGTTGTGGTGCAGAGCAGGAATACTTCCTCGTTGATGCCAATTTTGCGGCTCACCGTCCCGATCTTCTCCTTGCTGGTCGGACTCTGTTTGGGAAACCCGCCGCTAAGGGACAACAATTTGATGATCACTACTTTGGAGCCATCCCCGAACGGGTGCAGGTGTTCATGCAGGAAGTGGAAGAAAGAATGTACCGCCTCGGAATTCCTGCCAAAACTAGACACAACGAAGTAGCTCCCGGACAGTTTGAGCTTGCCCCATTTTTTGAAGCTGCCAACGTCGCTAGTGACCACCAACAATTGACCATGACCATTCTGCGGCACACTGCCAAGAAGCATGGTTTCCTCTGCCTACTCCATGAAAAGCCCTTTGCTGGCATTAATGGCTCTGGGAAGCACGTTAACTGGTCTGTGGGTAATGCGACCCAAGGAAATCTCCTTGACCCCGGTGATACTCCCCACTCCAATGCTCAATTCTTGATCTTCTGTGGAGCAGTGATCCGGGGCGCCCATAAGTATGGTTCTCTCCTCCGGGCTGTTGTTGCCACCGCGAGTAATGACCACCGTTTAGGAGCCAACGAAGCTCCCCCAGCCATCATCTCTGTATACCTAGGTTCCCAACTAGAAGATATCTTTGAACAAATCAGACAGGGCGCTATCACTGGCTCCAAGAGCAAGGGCATTATGAATTTGGGTGTTGACACTCTGCCCCTATTTCCCAAGGATGCGGGCGATCGCAACCGGACTTCTCCCTTTGCCTTCACTGGCAACCGCTTTGAGTTCCGGGCCGTGGGTTCTGGGCAGTCGGTGTCGGGCCCCTTGGTAGCTCTAAATACCGTGTTGGCTGATTCCTTGGATTGGATGGCAAATAAGCTAGAAACCCAACTTAGTCAAGGTGCGGAGTTAGCTGCGGCTATTCAAATCGTTCTCAAGGAAGTGATGGATGACCACGGGGCTGTGGTGTTTGGTGGCAATGGTTATTCGGAAGAATGGCACAAGTTAGCCGCCGAACGGGGGCTACCCAATTTGCCAACTACTGCCGATGCCCTTCCAGTGTTGGAGCAGGATAATATCAAAGACCTGTTTAACAAAACTGGGGTCTTGTCTCCTGTGGAGCTTGCCAGCCGTTTTGAAATCTATGCCGAGCAGTACATTCTATCGATCGAGGTAGAAGCGAAGCTCGTCATTAGCATGGCAAAAACCATCATTTACCCCACCGCCATGAGATATCTCTCAGAACTTGCTAGCACCATTGCTGGCTTGAAGGAAATCGGCATCGATCTAGACAAAGCTACAGCCGAAAAGGTAGCCTCCCTAGCGAAATCTCTCCTTGATACCGTCGGCACTCTAGAAACTGCCCTAGGTAAGCACGACTTTGCCTCTGTGGATGAACACATGCAATACTCTGGCAAAACTATCCGTTCCTTGATGGATGAGATCCGGAAGTATGGTGATGCCCTAGAAGGAGAGATCGCCGATGATCTATGGCCTCTACCTACCTATCAGGAAATGCTGTTTATCAAGTAGATGGCAAAAGTTAAAAGTTGAGAGTTAAAAGTTAAAAGTCAATCTTGACAATAAAACGAAGGGGCTGTTCTGAGGAATTAGTCCCTTTTTATTTTTCAGAACTTAAAAAGTCGATCGTCTCGGCACACCATGCCAACCAAGCCTGCTCGTAGTGGATACCGTTGCGGAGAGTTAGGTATTGGAATTTTCCAGCGGGAGAAAGTCGATTGGCCTCTGGGAAATATTTTTGAGTGATGACTTCGTAGGTAGCTAACTGCTCTAGGTGGGCTTGGCGATGTTGCTCTAGTTCTCCTAAAAGGATCGACCTAGGGACTAAATGCCCCACAAATAATTTAACTAACAAATCATCCTTAATCGGGCTGACGGGGGCGGGTTGAGCAATCCAATCCTGTAGATACTGCTGCCCACTGGGGGTGACAGAATAAATGCGTTTATCGGGGCGCTGGGACTGCTGGATCGTTTCGGCAGTGAGCAGACCCTGTTCTTCTAGCTTGGCTAATTCTCGATAGACCTGCTGGAAAGTGGCTCGCCAAAAAAAGCCCACGGAGCCTTCAAAATTTTTCCGTAAATCATATCCACTACAGGGATTCCCCGTCAACACCGCCAAAATTGCATGGGCTAATGCCATAGATACCTCTTGAATTAACTTTTATCCCATTTCTCTAAATGCTTAATCCAAATAGAGATTTTTGTATTACCTGCTTGACATATTCAACAAAGTGATTATACACTAGTCAGTATATTCAATTATTTGAATACTCAATTAAGCTAGTATTAAAGCAAATTAGTATTAGCCATGTACAAATTTACCAAGATTCTCAGGAGTAAGCCCATGACTGCTAGAAATACAACTAGTGCCAGAAATACTGCCAGACAAACTGTAAGCCCCGGACGTTTTACTGCCCAAACCGATGAGTCTTTTGTCGTGTTTTTGATTGGGATGCGGGTGAATAAATTTTGGGCTTTTGATAAATGGACTCCCGTGGCTCAGGCAATGGCTCCGATGCTTGACACCCTCCATAAGTATCCCGAAAAAGGATTTCTAGGAGGAGAGAGCTTCTTTCGGCTGTTTCCCTTAACTACATTACTTTTGTCCTACTGGCGATCGATCGAGGATTTGGAACGTTTTGCTCGCAGCCCCTCGGAACCCCACCTCAAGGCATGGCAGAGCTTTAGTAAGTCTATTGGCAGTGATGGCAGTGTAGGGATTTGGCACGAAACCTACCGCATTGATCCGGGTAACTACGAGGTAATTTACGGAAATATGCCTGTGTTTGGTTTAGCCGCCGCCACCCAGCATCTACCTGTTACTGCCAAACGAGAACGAGCCTCGGAACGGTTAGCGACCAAAGTTATTGTCAGCTAGGGCTTATGTAAGGAAACTTAGGGGATTTAGGGAGATTTAATGAGAAAGCATTTTCGTTACTGCTTCTGGCGGCAGAGGGCGGCTTAGATAATATCCCTGTACCTCATCACAGCCTTGGGCTTTCAGATAGTCTAACTGTTCTTGGGTTTCCACGCCCTCCGCAATTACTTTTAATTTCAAGCCGTGGGCTAGAGAGATAATGGCATCGGTAATCGCTGCACTGTTGGGGTCGATCGTGATATCCCGGACAAAGGATTGATCAATCTTCAACGCTTGGAGGGGAAACCGTTTGAGATAATTCAACGAGGAATAGCCCGTGCCAAAATCATCTAAGGCAAACACAATCCCCGTTTGGTGTAATTCTTCGAGGATGGCGATCGACTGCTCCACATTATCAATTAATAAACCTTCAGTTAGTTCTATAGCAA
>JAIMKT010000042.1:2088-34310 GCA_020692245.1 Microcoleus sp. GA_180221_E-2-1-MAG-45_12 | reverse complement strand
AATACGCCAGAGAGCGTGGCACGACTGCTAATTCTTTTTTGATTCAGGGAGATAAAACTGCTCTGTTTGACCCGCCGGGGGAATCCTTTACGGCTATTTTTCTGGATGCTCTCCAGCAGCGTGTTGATCCCCACCAGATTGATTACCTGATCCTCGCCCACGTGAACCCGAACCGGGCAGTGACCATTAAAGCTCTTCTAGAACTGGCTCCCCAAGTTACCTTTGTCTGCTCCAATCCGGGGGCGATCGCTCTCCGTTCCCTGCTGCCAGACTCAGAGTTAAATATCCTCACTGTCCGGGGGGAAGAAACCCTCGATCTCGGCAAGGGACACCGCCTCCAGTTCATCACTACCCCAATTCCCCGGTGGTCTGATGAAATGTGTACCTACGATCCCCAGACGGAGATTTTATTTACAGATAAACTATTCGGGGCGCATATTTGTAGCGATCAAGTCCTAGATGAAGGCTGGACGAGTTTTAGTGAAGACCGTCGTTATTACTTTGATGCCGTCATGGCTGCCTACGCTCGTCAAGTGGACACAGCCCTCGAAAAATTAGCTCCCTGTTTAAACCTAGAAGCGAAAACCCTTGTGGCTCCCGGACATGGGCCGATGGTACGTTATGGGTTACGGGAATTAGTCCAAGATTATCAACAGTGGAGCCAAGAGCAACGGGCTAATGAAACTACTGTGACGATGATTTATGCATCTGCCTACGGGAATACCGCCATTCTGGGGCAGGCGATCACCCGGGGCATTACCAAAGCTGGGGTAGCGGTGGAAACCATCAATTGTGAATTTGTCCAACCAGAAGAAATAAAAAATGCGATCGCCAAATCGGCGGGGTTTGCCCTTGGTTCACCTACCCTGGGTGGACATCTCCCAACTCCTGTCCAAACTGCCCTGGGAATAGTTTTAGCTAATGCTTCCAAAAGTCAACTGGCAGGAGTGTTCGGCTCCTTTGGTTGGAGTGGAGAGGCGGTGGATCTGATCGAAGGGAAACTCCGGGATGCTGGTTATACCTTTGGCTTCGAGACAATTCGAGTCAAGTTTAAGCCCACGGAAGTGCATCTGCAAATGTGCGAAGAGGCAGGGGTAGATTTTGCCCAGGCGATTAAGAAAGCTAAAAAACTCCGTACACCCCGGCAGCCAGTAATTGAATCCCAATCCGCCAGAACTGAGCAAGCGGTAGGGCGGATCATTGGTTCCCTCTGTGTTATTAGTGCAAAACAAGGAGAAGTAGCTACGGGGATGTTAGCAGATTGGGTTTCTCAAGCCACCTTTAACCCGCCGGGGATCACTCTCTCAGTAGGGAAAGAACGGGCGATCGAATCTCTCCTCTATCCGGGCAGTAACTTTGTCCTGAATATCTTGGCTGAAGGTAAACAACTACGGAAGCACTTTATGAAATCCTTTGCACCGGGAGAAGATCGGTTTGCGGGGGTAGAAACAGAACTGAGCCAAAACGGTTGCCCGATCCTCACAGGGGCTTTAGCCTATCTAGAGTGTCAGGTAGAGCAGCGCATGGAGTGTGGAGACCATTGGCTAGTCTATGCCACCGCCAAAAATGGTAAAGTTCTCCAGCAAGAAGCAGTCACCGCTGTCCACTATCGGAAATCTGGGAGTCATTACTAGAATCTTGCCAACTCCTTGCATAATTTCTCGAAGATTTTGCGACTAATGTATAGATAGCATTTCTACATCAGAAGTTGATCGCCATCAAGGAGAAGCAAGGATAGTTTAGCTCCCAACCTTATTCTCTGCTCGATGAAATTGAATCACACTTTCTCGATGGGTTAAATGGGAGGTGTCGCCATTTAGTTTGATTGACCACTCTTGTTTATCTCGGACTAGCTTAATCAAGCAACATAGGGGAGCCTTGACCTGCACCGGAGTTCCCAAAATTCCCGTGGTTGCGCCCATTACCGAAGCTCCATGACCCACCAGTAAAAGATCTCCCGGAAATTCTTCAGCCAACAATCGGGCGGTTTGTCCAGCTCTGGAAAGGGCAATTTCTCCCGTTTCTGGAAACTCTGGGACAACTCTCGATGCATAACTGGGGTCAATGCGAGGGAACTGGGCTTGGAGGTCTGCCAGGGAGTGGCGATCGGGCATATCCGGCATCCACTCTGGATTTAACCATTCACTCAAACCAGATTCTAACTTCAGAGGAAGGTTGAGAGCCTCGGCAACTTGGTGGGCAGTTTGAATTGTTCTCAGAAAGGGGGAAGCAAAAATATGGGCGATCGGCTCTTGGCTGAGGCGCTGGGCTAGCTGTCCTGCTTGGTATAAGCCATCCTCAGATAGAGGGGGGTCGTAGGGTAACTCGGCGGTAAGAAACCACTCTGGGTGAACAAAGTCAAGACGATTGGCATGACGGGCGATCCAAATAGTTTTACTCATAATTCTTAGTATAAAGTCTTAACTTCTCAGTATTACAACTTTTCTATCCACTTCTATATCTATAGAGAAGTAATCTTGGATTTTATTGAAGCCCTACCCAAAAAAACTATCGAAAGCTCTACTTTGGGCTTGATCTCAAATCAGCCCCTTATTTTGTTTTCTGAGATGCAGTTGTTCCTGATCAGGTTGGGCATACTAAGTATTACTAGGTTTGATCTGCTAATGTCCTCAGCTTTAGAACCTCAACCTTAGTAATTTGTAACAAAAACAACCAAAAGCAGGATTTCTTTTACAAAACTTGGTATTTCTTCTCAGGAATGTTACAATATTTAATATAAATCATAACACCTCTAAGATTAATGAATATTGTGGCGACCTAGACGATCGCCCGATCATAAGGACAAAGCTTAGACAAAACCCAGATAGCCCAGCCTTAGCGCAAGGGCAACTTTCACCCAAAACTGAATCCAGGGCTATGAAAACTCCACAAACTTCCACAGACTTAGTTCGGACTTACCTCAGAGAAATTGGGCGGGTTCCTTTGTTGACCCATGAAGAAGAAGTCACCTACGGAAAACAAGTCCAACGTCTCTACGCCTTGCAACAAACTAAAGACCGCTTAACTGAGCAATGGGATCGGGAACCAACTCTCGAAGAGTGGGCAGCAGCAGCTCAACTTCCTGAAGCAAATTTGAGCCAGATTATCGAATCCGGGGAATCGGCAAAAAAACGCATGGTCGAAGCCAACCTCCGATTAGTGGTCTCCGTGGCGAAGAAATACATTAAACGGAACGTGGAACTGTTGGACTTGATCCAAGAGGGGACGATCGGGATGCAGCGAGGGGTGGAGAAATTTGACCCCAGCAAGGGTTATCGGTTTTCTACCTACGCCTACTGGTGGATTCGTCAAGCCATCACCCGGGCGATCGCCGAAAAGAGCCGTACCATTCGTCTGCCCATTCACATCACCGAAAAACTCAATAAAATTAAAAAAGCCCAACGCCAACTTGCCCAAGAACTGGGGCGGGCTGCCACCGTGGGGGAACTTGCGGCAGAGCTTGAGCTTGAACCTAAGCAAGTCCGGGAGTATCTAGAGAGATCTCGCCAGCCTTTATCCCTAGATTTGCGGGTGGGAGATAATCAAGATACAGAACTAGTAGATTTATTAGAAGACCCCGGTATTACTCCTGAAGACTTTGCAACTAATACTTCTCTTCGATCGGATTTAGAAGTGTTAATGGCAGAGCTGAGTCCCCAACAACAGGAGGTGCTGTCTCTCCGGTTTGGTCTAGCCGATGGCAAGGGTCTAACTTTAGCGAAAATTGGCGATCGCCTCAACATTAGTCGGGAGCGAGTCCGCCAGATCGAACGGGAAGCCCTGACAAAGCTCCGCAAGCGCAAATCTGACATGCGGCAGTATATCGTAGCCAGTTAATTAATAGGTAATTCGGTCATCAAAGACAAAACATTCCCCTTCCCAGAGACTTTCTTCGGGAGGGGTTTCTTCTAGGTATTTCAAAATTCCCCCCTTGAGATGGTAAACCTCGGTGAAGCCTTGGGAGAGCAGGTAGGCACTGGCTTTTTCGCAACGAATCCCCCCAGTACAAAACATGGCAACTTTTTGCTGGGGCTGAGGTTGGAGGTTTTCCGCTACATAGTCGGGGAATTCTCGAAAAGATTTGAGGTTGGGGTCGATCGCTCCCTTAAATGTCCCGAACTCCACTTCATAACTATTGCGGGTATCAATCACCACCACATTGGGGTCGGCAATAAGTTGATTCCAATCCTGCGGTTCTACATAGATCCCCACTTCCTGAATTGGATCGATACCCGGTACGCCGAGGGTGACAATTTCCTTCTTTAGGCGGACTAGCATTTTTTGAAAAGGCAACACTTCACAAAAAGATTCTTTAACTTCTAAGCCTTGAAACCGGGAATCCAATCGCAGATATTTCAGCAAAGTGTTAATTCCTTGACGACTCCCCGCAATGGTGGAATTGATCCCTTCGGGAGCCAACAGAATTGTCCCTTTTAACTGATAGCGATCGCACAGGTTTTGTAATTTTGGGCGCAGTTCTTGGTAATCGGGCAGGGGCGTAAAATGATAGAAAGCTGCCACTACAAACTGTCGGGGTTTACCCAGATATTTTTCCATTAAATATTTAATTTGAATATCTTTAGTTTGGTTATGATTAACTTGTTTAGCTTCTATTTGGACATCTTGAATTTGCCCATCTCTAGTTTGAATATCGATTTCTGATTGTAGCCGCCACTCTTTTTTAATCACAAATCCCCGACTCTTAAAAAAAGCCCTCGTAGTTACATCTGCCTCGGCGTACAAATATTCTAGATTTAGATCACTAGCTTGAGTGGCGATGGTGCGATAGATTTGAATCCCTACTCCCCGGCGTTGATATTTTGGGTAGCAATACAAATGTTCAATTCTGCCCCAGATTTTTGCCCTGATTTTCTCCTGAAATTTCTCGGCTACTTTATGCCTATTAACATCCTCGATCGCCAGCACCCCAAAACCAACAACTTCCTGATCTAACACTGCTACATACACAAAAGAGTGATTATCTGCTCGATCGTCCAGACTATTTTCCGGGATATCTTGAGTTTCTAGGTGAAGATTTTGGAGATACTCCAAGTTAACATCTCTCGAATTTTGGGAATCCCTATAGTTTTTTATTAATAACTGCAAGCCTTGGCTATCTTCAGGTTGTAATAAGCGAATTTTCATGATAATAAATAAAAAATTAAACCTAGATAAGAAGAAAGATTAACCTGATTTCATAACACCACAATCACTATTTTTATAGAACTAAGACTATATTCTCAATCGTTTGATGGTCGTATTTTTACCTCTTTTAAATTTTTCTAAAACTTTAGAATTAGGGCTTCAGAATTAAGGCTGGGATAAATACATAAATCTTTTATTAATACTTAGTTTTCTTCCATAATATTCAGTGATTTTAGCTATAGGCAGTAGGTTAATTGAAAATATATAATTGGGTGAGAACAATCTTACCAGTAAAATCCTATGCTAAAAGCAGTGGTTGGTCACAGCAATGACCCAGATTCCTTGTCTGCCATAATCGAAGTTTTAGAACAATGTAGCCAAGCTCTCGTCGAGACAAGTCCCCAAGCAGGCATCTTATTTGCGGCGATCGACTTTGATCATGATCTAATTTTGCAAGAAATTCACCAAAAATATCCAGAAATTCAATTAATTGGTGGAACTACCGACGGAGAAATGTCCTCGGTGCTGGGTTTTGAGCAAGACTCCCTGACGCTGATTTTGTTTAGTGCTGATAAAATTACCTTTCGGACGGGGATCGGGATGGGGATTTCTCAAGATTTACCGGGAGCGATCGCCAACGCCGTTGATCAAGCCACCCTTGGGCATCAGGAGCCGATCGAACTTTGTCTGACCATCCCCGATAGCCTTACCACCAGTGCTGTCCTAGTTTTAGAAAGTTTGAACCAAGCCCTAGAGCAGACCTTTGGTAAAAAAGTTGCGGTTTTTGGTGGGTTGACAGCAGACCAGTGGGAATTCAAGCAAACTTATCAGTTTTGTGGCACCAAAGTTTACAGTGATGCGATTCCCATTATGTTAATTTCTGGGGAGATTTTATTTGCCCACGGTCTTGCTAGCGGTTGGCATCCCATCGGCAAAAAGGGTGTGGTCACGAAGGCTGATCGCAACATTGTCTACGAAATTGATCAGAAACCAGCCCTAGAATTTTACCACTACTACCTAGATGGCATGGCTCCCTCTCAGGAATATCCTTTAGCAGTGTTTGATGCGGAGGAAGTTCATTACTACATGCGAGCTAGCAGTGGACTCCATAATGTGCGGACAGGCAGCGTAACTTTTTTTGGGGATGTGCCGGAAGGGGCGATCGTCCAAATTACCGAGACTACCCACGATAGTATTCTTGCTGCCTCCAAAACTTCTATGGAACAAGCCCTAGCCAATTATCCGGGCAAAGAACCTGTTGCCGCCATGTACTTTTCCTGTGCCAGCCGGAAACAAATTTTGGGGAGTCGCACCAAAGAAGAATATACCCTCACTCAAACCTGCTTGAGTAACTCCCTGCCCAGTTGTGGTTTCTACACGAACGGCGAGATTTCACCCCTACCTCAGCAAACCAACTCCTGTTTTCACAATGAAACTTTTATCACCCTGCTCCTCGGAGAATCGTAGCTATCAAAGCGATCAGGATACTCAAAAGAATACCCTTAGAAGTATGGAGCTAGAGAGATTAGAAATCACAGAAATACTAGAAATACCAGAAATAACTGATACCTTGATTAGGGTACAGCAGTTGGAAAAAGAAAATCGAATTTTGAAGAAAAAGCTGGAGCGATCGGAAAAAACTTGTTTAGAACTGGAGCAAACTAATCAAAGAAAGGAAGCCTTACTAAGGAAAATCATTCAAGAGTTGGAGGATTCCCAAAAAGAAGTAGAAGAAAAGCGCCAGTTAGAAATAACTTTAGGAGAACTGAAACAAACTCAATCCCAGTTAATTAATGCCGAAAAAATGTCTAGTTTGGGGCAGCTAGTTGCCGGGGTTGCCCACGAAATTAATAACCCAGTGAACTTTATTCATGGCAATATTACTCATATTCAGAATTATTCTCAAAGTTTGCTAGAACTAATCCATCTCTATCAGCAAAACTATCCAAATCCTGCCCTTACTATTCAAGAAAAAGCTGAGGAAATCGATTTAGAATTTTTACAAGAAGATATCCTCAAAGTTTTGGAATCAATGAAATTAGGCACCGATCGCATCCGCCAAATTGTCCTATCTCTCAGAAACTTTTCCCGGATGGATGAGGCTGATTTCAAACCTGTAGATATTCATGAAGGTATTGATAGTACTCTATTAATTTTGCAACACCGCTTCAAATCTAAAACCTCAGAAATTCAAGTAATCCGTCACTACGGAGATTTGCCAAAGATAGAATGCTATGCTGGGCAATTGAATCAAGTATTTATGAATATTCTTGCCAATGCTGTGGATGCGATCGAAGAACAAAATAGCACTATTCCTGTCCATAGCAAAGATCACAATCTAGGGGAAATTACAATTTCTACCTCAGTCATAAGTTTAGATAATACAGACTGGGCAGAAATTACGATCGCTGACAATGGCTTAGGAATGCCCGAAGCAACTAAGGAAAAGATATTTAATCCCTTTTTTACTACTAAACCCATTGGCAAAGGAACAGGGATGGGGATGGCTATTAGCTATCAGATTATCACCAAAAAACATAATGGTAATCTCCTTTGTAGCTCTATTCCCGGTGTCGGTACTCAATTTGTAGTGAGGATTCCTGTCCATCAATTTACCTGTAGCTTGTAGGGATACCACAAAATATTAATCTCTAGTTAAACAAGACCACACAGTCTTTTGTACTCCAAGAAATCTCAACAATACTATCAATAGCATAATCAGTCCCTGTAGCTAATTTCGTAATATTTAATAAGCCCATAGAAGTCTGAACTTGATATTCTCTTGTTTGCCCGATGTAGGTACAGTTAACAATTTTGCCAGTAATTTCTTGATCTCGCAGCGTCCGGGGATTAATTTGTAATCGTTCAGGACGGATCATAATCGTTACTTGGTCTCCGGGATTTTGAGACTTTAATTCTGGAATATCTAAAACATAACCGTTAATATCTACAGTCCGAGAATTAATTATTTTTCCAGTGAAGAGATTAGCCTTCCCAATAAATTTTGCCACAAACAAAGAGGCGGGTTGATTATAGATTTCGCTGGGAGTTCCAACTTGTTCGACTTTGCCATCGTGCATGACGGCTATCCGATCACTCAGGGCTATGGCTTCTTCTTGGTCGTGGGTGACGTAGATAAAAGTGATCCCCGTAAGTTTTTGGAGTTCCCGCAATTCCTGCCGGACTTCTTGGCGAATTTTGGCATCAAGGGCAGAGAGGGGTTCATCGAGGAGCAGGACTTTGGGGCGATCGATCAAAGCTCTGGCAAGGGCGACCCGTTGTTGTTGTCCCCCAGAAAGTTGATTGGGTTTGCGATCGGCTAATCCTTGGAGGCGAAAAGTCTCGATCGCCTCTGTGACTCGTTGCTCAATTTCTAGCTTAGTTACTCCTTCCACGGTCAACGGATAGGCAATATTTTCTGTCACTGTCATGTGGGGAAACAGGGCATATTTCTGAAAAACCGTATGGACATTTCTTTGATAGGGCGGCTGCTGCGTAACATCTTCATCCCCCAGTAAAACCCGTCCCTGTTCCGGCATTTCAAACCCACCAATTAACCGCAGAATCGTTGTTTTCCCCGAACCACTAGAACCCAATAAAGAATAAAATTCCCCAGCTTGAATTTCTAGGTTTACATCTTGAACTGCGTAGATATTTCCCTGATTAGAAGGATAAAGTTTGCTGATATTTTTTAAGGTGACAATTCCCATCAGAGGTAATTAGATAATAAAGGTTTACACACAGACTTTATGGGTAGGGTAGGCATTGCCCACCTTACAGTTACTGAATAAAATTAATAAATAAAACAGACAATTTTGTAGCAACTATTCACGGCTAGCTACCCATTGGTTAAGGAGGACAAAAACTGAACTTCCTAATAATACCAAAGTTGCGGCGGCAGCGATTTCCGGCGTGATATCCGTTCGGAGTCTTGCCCAGATTTCTAGGGGCAGGGTGTTGTCTCTTCCGGTGAGGAAAATAGTCACGATCACTTCATCAAAAGATAAGGTGAAGGCAAGCAAAGCTCCAGAAGCCACGGCACTACTGATATAAGGGAAGATCACATCCCAAAATGCTCGCCCCGGTTTTGCCCCCAGATCGGTGGCGGCTTCTGCCAAACTCTGGGGAAACTGCCCCAAACGGGTCAAGATGGAACCCATGGCTACGGGCAACCCAAAAATTCCATGCCCCAAAATCACCGTAATCAGGGATAAGGGTAAATCTAAGCTAGAGAAGTAGGCAAGCATGGCTACCCCCGTAACTACTCCCGGCAAGAGAATGGGTAAATTCACCGCAATTCTCAGGGTATTTCTGCCCCAAAATTGATAGCGATAAATGCCCCAAGCAGCGAGTAGACCAAAACCCGTAGCTAACCCTGTGGCAGCCGTAGCTACCTTGAGAGAGTTGCCCAAGGATTCCATTAGGGGTCGATCGCCAAAAGCGAGGCTATACCATTTCCCCGTGATCCCCTGCCAAGGTAAGGACAAAATATTCGAGTCATTAAAACTCAGGAAGACCAAGACGGCGATCGGCAAATATAAAAATAAAAAAGTCACCCCAGTCCAAATCCCAAGAAAAATTGGGGGCTGAGAAGGCTTATTTCTAGAAATGCTTTTACTTTGGGAAATCGAGGGCAATATCCCCAAGGAATTGACACTATCTACGACAGGTTTTGGTGTTGCAGGCATAACCATGAGCTTAACTTCTCTGGGAATTATCTCTAGATTTCGCAATTAATCTACACTGATCCATCTCAGATTCACAATCCATCTCAGATTACCACGAGATTAATAACTGCTATGAATCCTGCAACCCTTACCTTAAAAGAAACTAGGTTGATATCTAATTAAGTTGAGAAACTCTTCCCTAGTTTTTTGATCTTCTTGGAAAGAACCTAACATCGCACTAGTGACAGTCCAAGAGCCGGGTTTTTGGACTCCCCGCATCACCATACACATGTGGGTCGCTTCCATCACCACTGCTACGCCTTGGGGTTCAAGAATGGTCTGGACAGCCTCGGCGATCTGGCGAGTAAGGCGCTCTTGGACTTGCAACCTCCGGGCATACATTTCCACCACCCGTGCTAGTTTGCTCAAGCCCACAACTTTTTGGTTGGGAATATAGGCAACATGGGCTTTCCCCATAAAGGGCAGCATGTGATGTTCACAGAGACTAAAAAAGGTAATGTCCCGGACAAGCACCATTTCGTTGTGTCCCTCATCAAAAATGGCTCCATTCACCAATTCTTCTAGGGATTGATTGTAGCCACTAGTGAGAAATTGCATAGCCTCGGCAACCCGTTTCGGGGTCTTCAGTAAACCTTCTCGATCGGGGTCTTCCCCTACCCCTAGGAGAGTAGTCCGCACTGCTGCCATCATCTCTTCTTTAGTGACTTCTACAGGTATACGTTGAATTTTCGGTTCTTTGCCGTTTTGAGTATTGCGATCGGGTCTAGTTTCCAGTTTCGTAGCTAGCTTAGTTTCCAAATTAGTTTCTAAGGAAGTCTTAAGCTCGTTTGTGTTGCCGTTGTTAGAAGTAATAGTCATTTCAGTTATCAGTTATCAGTTATCAGTTATCAGTTATCAGTTATCAGTTATCAGTTACTCGTACTGAGCGGAGTCGAAGTATCAGTTATCAGTTATCAGTTATAAACTCTTGTCGTGTTCACTGTTTACTGTTCACTGTTCACTGTCTAAAGAACTCCAGCATTGGGCATGAGAGTTAGTTCGGTAATCACCGCACCGGGGGGGAGGGATACGGCATGGAGGACTGTTTGGGCTACAGCTTCTGGGGTGAGCATGGCGGCTCGGTTGAGGCTGACTTTGACCGTGGCAGAGTCCCAAATATCGGTATTCACTGCTCCCGGACAAATGGTAATTACTCTCAAGTCTGGCTCCTCAATAGCGAGGGTTTGGGAGAGGGCAACTAATCCAGCTTTGCTGACACTGTAGGCTCCCCAGCCCGGAAAGAATTGCTTGGCGGAAATGGAAGCAATATTGACGATCGTCCCTTGGTGTTGTTGGCGCATGAGGGGCAGAACTCCCTGCATACACTGGAAAGCACTAGTAAGATTTAGGTCAATAACTTGTTGCCAGTCTTCTAGGGAAGTGTCAGCGATCGAGCCTGTGTAGCCCATTCCGGCGTTATTCACCAAAATATCAATCTTGCCTATCTGTTCAACAATTTCGGCAATTTCTTTTTGGACTTGCCCTACCAGAGATAAATCCAAAGCATAAATCTGGGCTTTACCCCCAAGGGCAACAATTTCTTGCTGGACTGCTTGCAATTTTTCGATCGAGCGGCTGACTAGAATTAACTCTATCCCCGCTTGGGCAAAGGAGAGGGCAATAGCCCTGCCAATTCCCCCACTTGCACCAGTAATTAAGGCTATTTGATGGGTCATTGAGTTATCAGTTATCAGTTATCAGTTATCAGCTATCAGTTACCAGCTATCAGTTACCAGTTACCAGTTATCAGTTATCAACTCTTTCTATTCACTGTTCACTGTTTACTGTTCATTGTTCACTGAATAAACGCGCCAATTTGGCGGAATTTTTGATAGCGTAAATCTTTTCTTTGTTGACTAGTCAGGGCGTTGAGCATTTCTAGGTTTTGGACGATCGCTGCTTTGAGAGTAGCTGCCGCCTCTAGAGGTGCAGAATGCGCTCCACCCACAGGTTCCGGCAAAATCTGATCTAGAATGCCCAGTTCCTTGAGGTCTGGAGCCGTCATTTTGAGAGCCATTGCTGCTTGGGGAGCTTGTTGAGCATCTTTCCAAAGAATGGCTGCACAACCTTCGGGGCTGATGACTGTGTAAACAGAATGTTCAAACATCAAAATTCGATCGCCCACGCCAATCCCCAAAGCTCCCCCAGAACTGCCTTCCCCAATCACAATGCAGATAATCGGCACATCAAGACGGAACATTTCTCGGAGGTTGTAGGCGATCGCTTCCCCCTGCCCCAACTTCTCTGCTTCTAAACCGGCTAAGGCTCCCGGCGTATCAATAAAGGTCAAAATTGGCATTCCGAATCGATCGGCGTGCTCCATTAAGCGCATTGCCTTGCGATAGCCACTAGGAGCAGCCATGCCAAAATTTCGAGCAATATTATCTTTCGTATCTCTGCCTTTCTGGTGTCCTAACATCACCACGGGCTGTCCTGCTACTCTACCTACTCCCCCTACCAGAGCCGGGTCATCGTAGCTGGAGCGATCGCCGTGCAACTCCATCCATTCATCACTAATACCTTGGATATAATCTAGGGTACTAGGACGACGGGGGTGGCGGGCTACTTGCAGTCGCTGGATCGGGGAGAGACTGCTAAAAATTTCCTGCCGGAGTTGTACTGCTCGATTCTCTAACTGACGAATTTGCTCAGAGACATCAACACTATTTTCCTCTGCCAGTTCCCGGATCTGCTCAATCCGAGATTTCAACTCTGACAAGGGCTTTTCAAAATCTAAAAGTAGGGGTTTACGTTCAGTATTGGACACCTTAAAAAATACCTAGGGAATTTCACTGACGTATCTGATCATACAACAGTTCTGGGGTTGATCCCATGATGGATGTAATAAAATTAAGTAGAAAATAGCCAAGAAATAGATAAGAAAGTTTTTATGGAAAGCCTCAAGGATCGCTATGATGTTTATATAGGCTTATTCCCTAGCCTAATTTCCAGCTTATAGAATTACTAACTACCATGACTAATTCCCGTAGCAATGCCATTACCAAAGAGCTTAGAACTCAAGCTGCAATTCTCAGCACTAGTGTGGCTCTGATGTGGGCGATCGAGATTATTGATATTTTTGTGTTGCAGGGCAGATTAGATCGATTCGGTATCCGTCCCTATAGTATTCCGGGTCTCTGGGGGATATTATTTGCCCCCTTTCTCCATGGTGGCTTTAGTCATTTGATTGCGAATACTGTGCCTTTTATCACCCTCGGTTGGCTAGTGATGCTCCAAGAAACTAGTGATTTCTTTATTGTCACGGCGATCGCGATGGTGGTTGGAGGTTTGGGTACTTGGTTAACTGGCTCCCCCAGCTCGATTCATATTGGGGCTAGTGGCGTGGTGTTTGGCTATCTGGGCTTTTTATTATTTCGGGGCTACTTTCTGCGAAATGTGCCATCGATCGCCGTCTCCCTTGTTGTTGGACTCTTCTACGGCGGTCTAATTTGGGGTGTGCTGCCTATACAAGCAGGGGTTTCTTGGCAGGGACATTTATTTGGTTTCATCGGTGGGGCGATCGCAGCAAAATTTCTTTCTGGTGATACTCGGACGAATTCTAGGAACAGTAAACAGTAAACAGTTATCAGTTATTAATAGTTAGATTCTCAATAATTCTAGAAAATGCCTTTGATTTATCTGCCAGATGCTGAAGCAACTCAACAGTGGGGAAAAGCTTTGGGTCAAGTCCTGAAGGCTGGGAGTGTGTTATTGCTGTCGGGAGATTTGGGCAGTGGGAAAACTACTCTGGTTCAAGGTATTGCCATGGGGTTAGGAGTGACGGATCCGGTGGTGAGTCCAACTTTTACTTTGATTAATGAATATCCAGAAGGCAGATTGCCCCTCTATCATTTGGATTTGTATCGGTTATCACCCCAAGAAGCGGCGGAGCTTTACTTAGAAAATTATTGGCTTGGTTTAGAAGTCCCTCTGGGGATTGTGGCGATCGAATGGGCGGAAAGATTACCCTACTTACCCTCCAATTACCTACAATTACACCTAACTCACCAAGCAGACTCCTCCCGAAAATTAGCTATTTCAATTATTGGGACAGATGACTTTGGTATAGATAACTTAACAGACTGCTTTCTAGAACTAGAAAAAACCTAGGCATCATGACCACTACCCTACCCACCATGTTGACCAAAATTAAAACATTAATAGGATCTCAATTATTGTGAGTAAGCTAATCTTAGAAATTTCTGAACAGGTAACGGAAGGATTACGTATCCCCCCTGATGAACGTCTTAATAGAGTACGTATTGAATTAGCAATTAGACTTTATCAAAAAAGTATTCTTTCCTTTGGTAAAGCTCGTGAATTAGCTCAATTAAGTAAATGGGAATTTCATGAGATATTGGGACAAGAAAATATTGAACGTCATTATGACCTAGAAGAATTAGAATCCGACTTAGAAACCCTCGAAATATTACTATGAAAGCTGTCAGTAATTAATCAGTTTTAATTGCTCTGAGTAGTATTGGACAGTTAGAATTAATCAAAGCAAGATCTCCCTCTGGTGTAATTATTCCCCAAGCTGTCTGGAAGGAAGTTGTGGAAACAGGTCGGGGGAGAAGCGGTTTGGTGAATAATGATACTTATTCCGAGACAAGCTTTACTTAATCTTATTCATTTGTGCCACAGCATCTTGGTAGGCAGCAACCCGTCCATTATCTAAAAATATTTTGGCAGCCCGTTGCAGGTCTTCGATCGCTTGGGTTTTACTACCGGGGAGACGAGCATAGGCAAGCCCCCTACCGTAGAGAGCCAGACCATTATTCCCATTCAGGGCAATTGCTCGACTATAATCCTCCACTGCCCCCCGGAAATCTTCGAGGTCGAGACGGACATTCCCCCGGCTGGTAAAGGTAAAAGAATTGTTGGCATTAATTTTAATTGCCTCGCTATAGTCTTCTAAGGCTCCGGTGCGATCGCCCAGATCTCGCCGCACATCTCCCCGGTTACTATAAGCCCCATCCTTAGTTGGGTCTAGGCGCAGGGCTTGGGTACAGTCTCGGAGGGCATTTTGGTGATCCTTGCGATTAAAATTTGCCACACAGCGATTATTAAACGCCACGGCATTATCTGGTTGCAAGCGAATTGCCTCAGTACAGTCACTGACAGCCCCCGGAAAATTAGCCAAACTCAAATTAATACTACAGCGATTGGCAAAAGCATCAGCATCTTGAGGATTGAGGTTAATAGATTCAGTGTAATCTTGCAACGCCCCCACATTATCTCCTAGGGTCGCCCGGAGTCTGGCTCTGCTATAAAAAGTCTTACTATCCTTGGGGTCGAGGTTGAGAGCATTGGTATAATCTGCCATGGCTCCCTGTTGATCAGCCAAGCCAACTTTTACGAGTCCCCTAGCTGACCAAGCCTTACTGTTTTTGGGATCAAGACGAATTAATCTATCTAAATCCTCAAGGGCAAGTTTATATTCCTTCAAATTGTAATAAGAAACTCCCCGCTTATAGAGAACATCTGCATCAAATTCTTGGACTTTCAGGGCAATGGTCAGATCGGCGATCGCTCCTTCATAGTTCCCCTGATCAAAATACACTAAACCCCGGTTATAGTAGGCATTGAGGTTATCGGGTTGTAGCTCGATCACTTTGGTGTAATCTACCAGAGCCGAGGCATAATCACCCACATCATAGTAGGCATTCCCCCGATTTCCAAAGGCAGCAACATTCTGGGGATCAAGTTGGATAGATTGACTCAGAGCTTGAATTGCCGAGGGTTGATTGCCTTGCTCTAGGTACTGGATTCCTTGGTCGTAGAAACTTTGGGCAGTATTTTTATTGTTGTATTCTTGATAGCGCCAAAATAAAACGCCGCCGCCGATCGCCAAGAGACAAAATCCGACACCCAACAGAGGCAGAAGGCTCCGTCCCGACTTGTTTTTGGTTGCCACATCCACGGCTTGCTTCTCTGGAAATAGCTTGCGGATCGACAGGGCAGTATCAACTTCTTCCTTGGCAAGGGAGTCCAGCCCTTCTAGCTCTTCTAAATTTTCTAGGTCTTCTAGGTCTTCAGAGCTTTCGAGAATTTCTAGGGGTTCGGGTTCTGGGGGTGGAGTATGGGTTTGGTATCGGTTAGTTTCTGGGTTATTTTCGGTGGGGACGATCGGTTCCACAAGGCTCAACATTTCCTGCAAGCGCTGCATCCCTTGGTCTTCCTCTGCGGAGTGCCCGTTACTATTGTTGGATACGGCTGGATGACCGGGGAGAAATTCTTCGATGAGGTAAAAAACTTGATTTTCTAGAAAAAAATCTAGAACTAAGGGGCTGCTATGGATTTCTGTTAGTTTTTGGAGGGCTTCTATCTTGGTGTTCAAAAGAAATTGAATCCTAGAAAAAGTCCCGTTGGCTCGACTAGGCAGGCGGACTTGCCTCACTACACATACGGGGTAGTCAGGATCTTGAGTATCGACAGCTAGACAGACGGGGCCTGAAACCCCCATGCCCAAAACTTTAACAATCCGGTAACGTTTATCTAGAATTTGGTTGATCATGTTAATTGATCATGGTAGACAGCTTCTGCCCATACACTTTTACCCATAGAGATGGCAGCCTCTGATTAACAAACACTACTTACCAGTAAAAATGTACCAATAAAAACCTAGCCTTAAATACTAGCAGTTTGCATCATAACTAAGATTATGGCAATTTTTAGTCTCAATTAAACAACTATCTGGGCTGAATTCTCCAAATCATCACGAATATTTAAGGCTTTGTCTCTCGCTAGGACGGAAATCCTTAGGGAATCAGACCATAGCATAATTTTAGGGCAACTCAAGAAATTGCCCCAGAATATAAGGTTTATAAGGTTTATAAGATTGGGAAGATTGGGTAAATGTTTAGGTAGATTCGAGATTATCAAAGATGGGGTGATTAGCGTTTGCTGGTGTAGTAATCTCTGGTGCCTTTAGCGTCGATCGCCTCCCCCAGACGATTGAGGGCATGAATATAGGCAGCATTCCGCAGAGAAGTTCCCATTTCTTGGGCGATCGACCAGATGTGATTAGCTTCCTCGGTCATTTTTGCTTGTAGTCGTTGGTTAACTTCTTCCAAAGTCCAGTACAAACCGCTCCGATTTTGCACCCACTCAAAGTAGCTCACGGTGACACCACCAGCATTGATCAGGATATCCGGGAAGACTAAGATACCTTTTTGGTCAAGGATGGCATCAGCTTCGGAAGTGATCGGCCCATTGGCAACTTCAAAAATGTACCGAGCTTGGATTTGATTGGCATTGGCAGCGGTAATTTGATTCTCTAGGGCGGCGGGGATGAGAATATCCACATCTAAGGTGAGCAGATCCGCATTGGTGATCACCTCGTGTTCCACAATGTTACAAACTGTACCTTTACAATAAATAGCTTGGATGCCCCGGCTAGAGTTTTTGTACTGACGAATACTAGGAATATCTAACCCCTGCTTGGCATAGATACCCCCTTGAGAATCACTCACTGCCACGACTTTGTAACCAACTTTTGCTAACAATTCGGCGATCGTCCCCCCGGCATTACCAAAGCCCTGCACCGCGACAGTAGTTTCTTGGGGATAGCGATCGAGCTTGCCCATCATCTGTTCAATTATGAAAAAGGCTCCCATGGCAGTAGCAGCTTCCCGACCCAAACTGCCTCCCATAGTCACGGGTTTTCCTGTCACTACGGCGGGACTAATTTGGCGCTTGATAATGCTGTACTGATCCATCATCCAGCCCATGATCATTTGGTTGGTATACACATCTGGAGCCAAAATATCCACATTGGGCCCAATGAAATCGGCGATCGCATCCACGTAGCCCCGGCTGAGTCGTTCTAATTCCAGCCGAGATAAATCCTTGGGGTTAACGGTAATCCCGCCTTTGCCACCACCGTAGGGCAGGTTCAGCACCGCACACTTGAAGGTCATCCAAAAAGCAAGGGATTGCACTTCATCTAAATTCACCCCCGGATGATAGCGGACTCCCCCTTTTGTGGGGCCTCTGGTGTCATCGTAGCGGACTCGATAGCCCGGAAAAAACTTAAGAGAGCCGTCATCCATGCGGACAGGGATCGATACACTTAAACTTGCCTTCGGGTATTTCAAATGCTCGATCGCATCATCGGAAATATTCACAAATTTCAAGGCTTGAGCTAGGCGCTTGCTTGCATCATCAAATAAAGATAAAACCATATGTTTCCCCTTGTGCTTTTTTCCTATCTCTATTTTAATTCTGGGAAAACCGTATATTTTGTTACATTTTACTAAGGATGTTTTGTTATCCGTAGAGTTACTTAGGTGATCATGAATTGAAATTCAGTCAGGGGCAAACGAATATCTAAACCAATACCCAATCAAGAATTAATCCCAGCTTGCTTCCTAGATGTATCCTGCCGCCTAGCACATTTTCTGGTAATCTGGATAGAGAAATCAGCAATTTAAGAAGCGAGCATGGGAACTAAATACCAGAGAGTTTTACTAAAGTTGAGCGGTGAAGCTCTAATGGGCAGTTTGGGCTACGGCATTGATCCAGCAGTAGTAGAAGACATTGCTCAGGAAGTGGTGGCAGTGATGGCAAGCGGTGTCCAGCTAGCGATCGTGGTGGGGGGTGGTAACATCTTCCGGGGGGTAAAAGCCTCAGCCCAAGGGATGGATCGAGCAACGGCAGACTACATTGGCATGATTGCCACGGTGATGAACGCCATGACCCTCCAAGATGCCCTCGAAAGAAGCGGCGTTCCCACTAGAGTCCAGAGTGCGATCGCCATGCAGGAACTAGCAGAACCCTACATCCGTCGTCGGGCTATCCGTCATCTCGAAAAAGGGAGAGTCGTTGTCTTTGGGGCAGGTTCGGGAAATCCGTTTTTTACCACCGATACTACTGCTGCTCTCCGGGCGGCGGAAATTGATGCGGAGGTGATCTTTAAGGCTACGAAAGTTGATGGGATCTATGATGCTGACCCCGCCACCCATCCCCAGGCCCATCGCTACCAAAGCATTACCTATAATCATGTTTTAGCCCATGATCTGCGGGTGATGGATAGTACGGCGATCGCCCTCTGTAAAGAAAATAATATTCCCATTATGGTTTTTGATATTACTGTCCAAGGCAATATTCTCCGGGCTATTCAAGGAGAGTCAGTCGGCACAATTGTAGGAGGTTCCTGTGAAGTTATCTGAAGTTGAAAGTCAAATGCAAAAAACTATTGAAGCGACCCAAAAGTCTTTTAATAGTGTGCGAACCGGGCGGGCTAATGCCAGTGTCCTCGATCGAATTATGGTGGAATACTACGGTAGCCCCACATCCCTCAAAGCTCTGGCAACCATTAACACCCCAGACTCCAGCACGATCATGATTCAGCCCTTCGATCGAGGCAGCTTGGGTTTAATTGAAAAAGCCATTTCCCAGTCCGATGTGGGTCTAACTCCCAACAATGACGGGCAGGTAATTCGGTTAAATGTACCGCCCCTAACTGCCGATCGCCGTAAAGAGTTTGTGAAAACTGCCGGGAAACTAGCAGAAGAAGGACGTATTGCCATTCGGAATATCCGCCGGGATGCGATCGATTCGGTCAAAAAACAAGAGAAATCTGGAGAAATTTCTGAAGATGAATCCAGAGACAACCAAGCCAGTATCCAAAAACTTACCGATAAATATGCCGGAAAGGTTGATAGTTTACTCGCAGAAAAAGAGAAGGATATTATGACAATTTAATACAGTGAGCAGTTATCAGTAAACAGTTAACAGTGAAAAGTCTTGATTTAGTCTTTCATAACTAATAACTAACTACTTGCTATTTACTATCTACATAAATAACTGATAACTACTTACTATCCACTAATAACTGATAACTGATAACTGTTCACTGATTATGGTTGATTGCATTATTGTTGGGGCTGGCGTGGCGGGGGCTAGTGCTGCTTACCATTTGGCGAAGGCGGGGCATCAGGTTTTGGTGCTAGAAAAAATGGGATTTCCTCGCTATAAGACTTGCAGTGGGGCGGTTTCTCCGGCGATCGCTCCTTGGTTTGATTTTGACTTCAGCCCAGCCATTTCCCGTAAAGTTGATCAAATCTGTCTAACTTGGCAGATGGGCGACCCGATTAATCTCACTCTCAAGGCTCCAGAACCAATGTGGATGGTCGATCGAGCCGTCTTTGATGAATTTTTGATCCAACAAGCCCAAAACCAAGGGGCAGAATTTCACCCAAATACCACCGTCACAGGAATTCAGCGTCAGGGCAGTCAATGGCAAGTAACTACCAACAATGGCAACTTCACCGCCCCCTACCTCGTGGCAGCAGACGGAGCTAATGGCACTACCAGCAAGTTCCTGAAATTCAAGGAAAGGAAAACTCGCCGGAGTATTGCCCTCGAAATAGAACTGCCACCGGGATCAGAAGTTGATAACAAAACCTATTTTGACTTTGGGGGGGTGAAGAATGGGTATATTTGGAATTTTCCTAAGGCAGGAGGTCGATCGCTCGGTATCACTACTTTTCGGGGGAATGATCCCAAGGATTTGGCAAACTATCTCACTACCTACGCTGAAAAATTCGGCTTGCAAGTCCAACCGGGGCAGATACATGAGTTTGTCAGTTGTATTTGGGATGGGAACCAGAATTTGCACACCGAGGGAGCTTTAGTCATCGGCGAAGCGGCGGGGTTAGTGGATCCTCTGATTGGGGAGGGTATTAGACCGGGGGTTCTTAGTGGGGTGCGTGGGGCAGCGGCCATTAGTGCTGCTTTGGGGGGCGATCGTCAAGCCCTAGCAAAATATACCCAAACCATTCAACAGGAACTAGGCACAGACATGGCTCTAGGGCAGAAATTAGCGGGTTTATTTTATCAATTCCCCCAAATTGCCTACAAAGCCGGGTTAAAAAGACCAGCGATCGCCCAAGTCATGAGTATGCTCCTCTGTGGCGAAATCAGCTACACAGGAATTTTTGATATTGCCATGCAAAGGCTCAAGGGCAGTATGTTTGGACAATAAACAGTTATCAGTTATCAGTTATCAGTTATCAGCAGATAGTGGATAGCAAGTAGTTCTCAGTGGATAGTAGGTAGTTGTTGATTCAGTTATGAAAGACTAATCAAGATTTTTTACTGTTCACTGTTTACTGTTTACTGCTCACTGATCTAGCTGTTTACTGATAACCGCCCCTAAGAGCTGAGATAGGTGTAACTGCCAAGACTGCGTTGATAGTTTTCTTGGAGGAGTTGAAATTCCGCTAGGGTAATTCGCTTTTCACCAAGAGCTTGTTCAGCACGGCGGCGGATACTTTCCGTGAGGTTTTCGGCATTGTATTGCATGTATCCCAAGACTTCGGTAATCGTGTCTCCCTTCACCACCTGTTCAATTTTGTAGCCCTTGGGGGTGAGTTGGATATGAACAATATTAGTATCCCCAAAGAGATTGTGGAGATTGCCCATAATTTCCTGGTAAGCCCCGGCGAGGAATAGTCCTAGGTAGTAGGGTTGATGGGAGGTTGTCCCCACTTCTTTGAGAGGATGCAACTCCAAGACAGATTTCACATCTCGCAGGTCGATGAATTGATTGATTTTGCCATCACTATCGCAGGTGAGATCCGCTAGAATGGCTCGTTCTGTGGGTTCTTCATCGAGACGGTGGATGGGCATAATGGGGAATAGTTGATCGATCGCCCAAGAATCGGGAACAGATTGAAAAACCGAAAGATTGATGTAGTAAATAGAAGCAAGATTTTTTTCTAGGTCTTCTAGATCATCCGGCACGTAATCTTTGGTGCGAGCGATCGCCAAAATTTTCTGACAACAGGCCCAAAAGATCCGCTCTGCCTTGGCTCGTTCCGTCAGGGTCAAATAGCCCAAAGTAAACCGATTGGTGGCATCTTCCTTGAATTGATTGGCATCATGAAAAACTTCTTGATAGTTATCTGGAGTGATGGATTGGTAGGCTTCCCACAGGTTCCGCAGGGTGAGATGTTCCGTTTCCGCTACGGGTTCTGCCTCATGACTTTGGGGGACATTGCTGGTACTAAGAACATCGAAAATCAAGACCGATTGATGGGAGGCGATCGCCCGACCGCTTTCACTAATTAGGGTGGGGACAGGCAGCCCCTTTTCGGTGCAGGCATCTTTCACTTCTGCTACCACGTCATTGGCGTAATTTTGCAGAGTGTAGTTAGTTGAGGCATGGAAATTAGTTTTGGAGCCGTCATAATCTACCCCTAAACCGCCCCCGACATCGAGGTATTGCATCTTCGCTCCTAGGTCTGCCAAGCCCACGTAGATTTTTCCGGCTTCTCGGATGGCTTCCTTGACTACATTGATAGAAGAAATTTGAGAACCGATGTGAAAATGTAGGAGTTGCAAAGAATCCAGCATTCCTGCCTGTTGGAGCTGCTCGACGGTGCTGAGAATTTCGGGGATGGTTAAGCCAAACTTGGCTCGATCGCCGGAAGATTCTCCCCAACGTCCAATGCCCTTAGCACTCAGTTTTGCCCGGACTCCCACCACTGGTTTAATTTTGAGTTTGCGGCTCACCTCAATCACCACCGCCACTTCTTCGATCTGTTCCAAGACAATGATTATCTGCTGACCAATTTTCTGAGCAAGGAGAGCCGTTTCGATGTATTCCTTGTCTTTGTAGCCATTGCAAATCAGCAGGGATCCCGGTGTATCCAAAAGAGCGAGGGCGATCATTAATTCGGGCTTAGAACCCGCCTCTAAACCAAACTGGTAGGGCTTGCCAAACCTTACCAAATCTTCCACCAAATGCCGATGCTGGTTACACTTCACTGGGAATACACCCCGATAGTTGCCTTGGTAGTTGTAGCGAGAAATCGCCCTCGAAAAGGAAGCGTTTAGTAGCTCGATCCGGTCTTCAAGGATATCGGAGAATCTAATTAACAAAGGTAGTTGAATATTCCGCAAGCGGAGGGATTCTACCAGTTCGTGCAAATCTAGGGAAGCTCCTCGATCGCCCTTGGGAGAAACGGTGATATTTCCGGCGGTATTAATGGAAAAATAGGGTTCGCCCCAGCCCTGAATTCGATACAAATTTTCGCTATCTTCGATCGACCAAGGTTGCTCACAAGGTGTCTCAACTGGTAACGATGCTGAAATCCCTAAACTCAATTCCTTTACTAAAGCCGCCGCAGTGTTCTTTACCATTTCTTAACTTTTATCACAGTATTATTAATCACTCTAACGTATTCTAGGACAAGTGTTTCATCTCAGGGAAAATGATATTGATCCCCAACTTTTTTGAGTTTTGGTAGGTTAGTTTGAGTGCAGTGGAACCCAATTTAGCTCTAATTTTGCTGGGTTTGCCTAAATTGCCTCAACCTAGGAATTTAGAATAAGAATTGCTGGGGTTTAGCTTAGATATTTAGCCAATTCTTCTACTTTTGCCCAACCTGCCCCACTGGTAATTACTTCCCGTGCTAAAGCTAATCCGGCAGCATAATCTGTCACCACTTCCCCTACAACTAAAGCTAGGGCAGCATTGAGAGCCACCACATCCTGCTGGGCTGGGGTCGCCTTGCCTTGGAGGACAGCTTGGAGAATGGCATGATTATCGGCAACTTCACCACCCCGGAGAGCTTCTAGGGGCGCGGGGGTAATTCCCAATTCTTGGGGGTTGATGGTCGTAAGCGTAACTTTGCCTTGGGAGAGAACAGCAAGATCAGTAATATCTGCTAATCCTGCTTCATCCATGCGTTCCCGGCTGTGGAGGACGATCGCCCTCTTACTACCGAGGGTCTGGAGAGCTGTGGCGATGGTTTCTAGCAACTTAGCATCAAACACTCCCATCACTTGCCCCGTGGGACGGAGGGGATTAACCAAGGGGCCCAAAAGATTAAACACCGTCCGCACCTTCAGAGTCCGCCGTAGGGGAGCCACTGCTTTCATAGCTGGATGCCAACCGGGAGCAAACAGAAAGGTAATTCCCACCTCTGCCAAGGCTCCTTGGACTTTTTCCGTCGGAGCAGAGAGATTGATTCCCACGGCTTCCAACACATCCGCCGAACCAACCTTACTAGAGGCCGATCGATTCCCATGTTTCGCTACTTTTACCCCTGCCGCCGCCGCCACAAACGCCACAGCCGTAGAAATATTAAAGGTAGAAGCCCCATCCCCCCCAGTCCCACAGGTATCGATTAGTTGGGGAAAGTTTGCCGGAGCCACACTCTGGGCATTTGCCAACAACGCCTGCCCCATGCCCGCCAACTCTGGTGCCGAAACCCCCTTAGCTTGAATAGCCGCCAAGATTGCCCCGGACAACACAGGGGGAATTTCTTCCCGGAGCCACCCCCCCATGAGGGCTTGAGCTTGTTTAATATCTAAAGATTGTTGGTCTAGTAATTGCTGAAGAATTGTGCTAGCCCACGCTGATGTTTCTCGGTTATCCATGCCTAGTTACGTTTATTTCGCAGTATCTAATCTTTTTGGAGTATTTTACCGCTCAAACACTTTCCCATAGCTAAAATTCCATAATATCTTCTTAATAAATATCAAATCGTAGTATTTCAGGGGTAACTGCCTGGGTGGTGGGAATAAAGGTCAGGCGACAACACTCTTCTGTCAAGCCTAGTCTGGTATGCTCTTGATAGAGTTCGCTATCTAAATATTTTGGGTCGTTGTTTAACCAAATCTCAAATAAAAGTGCATAGGAACCCCGTGCCAACAAATCACCTAAGTAATATCCCCCACCCCTTCCATCAGGCACAAAAGCACCAGTGCCGTCTGCCAAGATTGGGAAAGGCACAACTATCGCTCGCACACTATTTGGATCTAGCTCAATTTCTCCCGCACACCAAGCTTCTACAGAAATTATTTGAGCATTACCTAAAGCATAAAACTCAACTCCATCAGGGTGAATCACGTATCCTTGGTGAAGATTTTGTCCACCAGAGGTTTCCGGGCGGGATTCAGAAGTAGGATTTGTAACTAAAGAAGTGTCTCGGCTGGATGTAGAACTAGAATTTGTCACCAAAACAGATGCTCCTGGCCCTGTAATACCAGTGTTCACTGGTCGGGGCAATAGCAAGCAAAGTTTCATCAGTAGGGGATAAGTGGGATTTAGAGGGTTGTAGCCTTCTATGCGATAGGGCAGTTCTCCCCAAGACTCTGCTCTCAAAATAGCTGGCTCCACTACTTCTGAGGTCGGGACAAAACTTAGCCGCATTATTTCTGAGGTAAACCCCACCTCAACATCTGATAAGTAAGCAGGGCTATTCAAATATTCGGGATCATAGTTTAATTGATTCTCAAACACTAGGCTATAGGATCCGGGGGGGATCGGCACAAATGCTTCGTCAAAAATACTCATACAATCAGTGTATCGAATACCTGCACCAGCCACCTCAAAAGGGACACGAATGGCTCTAATAGTTTGGGGCTGGAGATGAAATACTTCATCTGCTTCTAGGAGGCAGACCTCAAGAATTGCTCTACAAGTTTTCCCAAGGTTATAAAATGTCACGCTGCCCGGCATCCAAGAAAAGCCTTGATTAAAAGCTTGTTCAAAAAAGCCATGAAAAGCTGATTGACCGGGCTTACTATCATCCCAAATTGAGATTAAATTTAAACTTGTCTCGAAAGAAAGCGAATAAATCTTCACTGTATTAACTGAATTTCAATTATTTCGTAGTATCGAATTTCTGTAATTTGTACAAACTAGCATACAATCCATCCTGCTCTAGAAGTTCTTCGTGGCTGCCGGATTCTAGCAGTTGTCCTCGTTTGATCACCAAGATGCGATCGACGTTGCGAATAGTTGACAGGCGGTGGGCAATGATGATAGCGGTACGGTTGACGAGGAGGCGATCGAGGGCATCTTGGACTAGGGCTTCCGTGGCCACATCAAGGCTGGCGGTGGCTTCATCGAGGACAAGAATTTGTGGATCCCGAATGGCGGCTCTGGCAAAGGCTAATAATTGTTTTTCTCCCCCAGATAAATTAGTCCCCCGTTCCCGGAGTTGGGTATCATAACCTTGGGGTAATTGTTGAATAAAATCATGGACATTAGTAACTTTTGCCGCTGATTCAATCTCTGACTGTGTATAGGTTTCTCCCAGAGTAATATTGCTTTTTACATCCCCAGCAAAAAGAAAGCCATCTTGTAAAATAATTCCCAAGTAACGGCGTAATTCCTGTTGAGGTAAATCTCGAATATCCACCCCATCCAAAAGAATTCTCCCCTTAGTTGGTTCGTACAAACGACAGAGCAATCTAATAATCGAACTTTTCCCGGCTCCCGTAGGACCCACAAGGGCAACTTTCTCCCCAGATTTGATCGTAAAGTCTAAATCTCTGAGGACATACTCATCATTTTTGTAGGCAAAATAAACATGCTCAAAACGAATTTCTCCTTTGGTAATGGGGAATTGATAACTACTAGGATAAACCTGTCGATCGCGAATGCTAATGGGTTCATTCATCAGGTTACTAATTCGCTCTACCGCCGTGAATCCTGCTTGCAGCATGGTGAATTTTTCGGCAAATCTCCGCAGGGGATCAAATAATCTTTGGGCGTAGAGAATAAAGGCAGAAAGCACCCCCAAACTCAAACCATCTTGGAGGACTAATACGCCCCCCAACCACAGCACTGCCCCGATCGCTACTAGGGCAATCCATTCCAAAGTTGCCGACACGGCTGAGTCATAAAAAATAGTGCGATCGACTTCTTTAATATATTTTTGATTAGTGTTTCTAAATAGTTCAGCATTAAACTGTTCCCGGCGAAATAACTGGACAACATTAATCCCCAGAATATTCTCCTGCAACATGGAATTTAACACCGCTAATTCATCCCGGGCTTTATAGTTTGCTTTCCGGTATTGTTGCTGAAAATAAATAATTAAAATCGTAATTGGGATTAACATTAACGTTAACATTAAAGCCAACTGCCACTGAAGCAAAAACATGGTGATGGCAACCACAATAATCGATAACACATCACCAACAATCCCGATCGCCCCCGTTGAAAAGACATCTCCCAAGGCTTCCACATCACTGGTTAAACGAGTAATTAACCGCCCCACGGGGGTGCGATCGAAAAAGCTCATGGAAAGGGCTGTGACGTGATCAAATAAATCTTCCCGGATATCCGCCGTCATTTTCTGCCCTACCTTCTGGACAAAGTAGCCCTGCACAGCCACCAATCCCAGCCGGATCACGATCGTCACCATCAGCAGGATCACCAAAATATTCAGCGCATCCGCCAAAGCCCGCCCTTGGAGAAACTGCCAAATTTGATCTTCTCGGCGAATCAAGGAAATAGCTTCCCCAATTAGCAACGGCTGCACTGCCCCAGAAATTGAGAGGGGAATTAAGAGAGCGATCGAGATCAAAAATATCCCTTGACTGCGCTTGGCGTAGGGAACCAGCCGTAAAAAAAGCCGCCAATCATTCTCCGGCGGAGGGGAATTTGTCACCAGAGTTTCTGGATTTGAAGATGAATTTACCATTTTTCAATTTTAGCTCTTAGCTGACTGCGAGTACCATTCTTGCTAGTATGAATTTGGGATCAGGAGCGGATGTTTTTGATAGGTAAGTCTTTGCAGAATCGAGTATGCCTTAACCCTTGAAATATCTGGACAAACAGTGATGGAAGAATTACTATTTGAGGTATCTACACCCCTTGGATTTACTGTAAGAGTTACCTGTGCTTATTGGCAAGTAATCACCACCATTAAACATCCCATAATGATTCAACAGGAAAATGAAGTTCGGAAAACCCTGAATCAACCTGATGAAATACGCCGGAGTAAGAGCGATCGTAATGTTTATCTTTTTTATCGTTCCCAACAAGAAAAGCGTTGGATTTGTGCAGTGGCTCGACGGCTCAATGGGGATGGATTTCTGATTACTGCCTACCCTACTGATGCAATTAAAGAAGGAGAAAAGTTATGGCAGAAGTGAAAATATACTATGACAAACAAGGAAATACTTTAACAGTTTGGTTTGGCAATCCCCAAGAAGAATATATTTGTGAAGAAACTGGGGAAGAAGTAGTCCTAATGAAAAATAAATCTGGGACGGTTATTGGTTTTGAAAAGCTCAATTATAGTCTGCAAGATTCTGCAAATTTAAGATTTTCTTTCGAGACCTTAGCAGTAAACTAGCTATCGTATTTCCCTAATCCCAAGCTCCAGCATTAGCAATTCCATACTCATTTCTGAGTTCGGCTATGGGTCGATCGATCACTGTTTGAGGATCAAGATAAGCATTGATTTTTTTCTTCACTGTTAATCCCTGTTTAACCCCCCGCCAATAATAATCACAAACCTGCAATGGGGGATAGTAAGTAATCCCAAAAGACTGCCCTCGGAGAGATTTCCATAATAATTCTAGAAACACTACAAAACTTTGGGCATAATAATACCAAGGTCGCCGCCAAGTTAAGGCAGTTAAGAGAAATCCAATAAGCTTTAATTCTTGATCCAAACTAGTACTGTAACCTGTGATCACATGCATAACATCATGGCGTTGTAAATCATGCCAAGGCACACGAAAATTACCAACCCAAATATCAGCATTTCGAGTAAAGTTAGGATTACTAGCATAATAATTTTCTAATCCTTCCCTGAGAGTAATATTTTCATTCATAGTTATAACAATAATTACTAAATAAACAGGTTAGATAGAGCAAAAAACCTAATATTGTCTTCAGTCTCAATATTATTTCAGTCTCAACATATCTCTATTTTGTCAGGATTTTTCATACTAATCAAACTAATTAATCTAATTAAATGATCCTAAATTTATTAGTTATATTATAAAGAAATAATCAACCAGTTTAATAAGTGGCACAGGGTTATGGTAGTTCTCCTAAGTTAGGCAGCTAGATTGAGTATAGAGTTAATTGCTCTGGGTCGTTTATCTCTATCAACTATCCCTAGGTTAAAGATAGACAATTAATTAACTGGCACAAAGTTAACTGATTGAACTGATTGATAAACTTCTCGATCGACTATTCACATCAACCCTTTTCTAACTCACAAACTATGCACCAAGTTTATATTAATGGCATTGGTAAATTCCTTCCCGGTGAGCCGATTAGTAACGATCGCATGGAAGACTATCTGGGGAAGATTAACGATCGAGCTTCCAAGGTTAAGCAACGCATTCTCAAAAGTAATGGTATTCAACAACGCTACTATGCGATCGATGAACAACAAAATACTAAATATCTGAATAGTCAGATGGCAGCTTTGGCAATTCGGGATGTGTTGATGCAAACAGGAATTAATCCCCAAGAGTTAGATTTACTTGCCTGTGCCACCAGTTGGGGAGACTTACTAATTCCCAGTTTTGCCAGTATGGTACACGGAGAACTGCCCGAATTTCCTCCCCTAGAAACTAGTTCTAACTATGGGGTTTGCTGTGCAGGAGTGACGGCTTTGAATTATGCAGTTTCCCAGATTGAATTAGGGAAAAGAAGAAATGCTATTACAGTAGCTTCTGAGTTTGCCTCTCGCCTATTTAAGAGTAGTAAATTTGAGGCAGAAACTAACATTAAAGCCGGGAAACAATTATCCTTTGATACGGAATTTCTCCGGTGGATGCTCTCCGATGGAGCCGGAGCTTTCCTAGTGCAGAATCATCCCAATTCTCAAGGAATTAGCCTTAAAGTAGACTGGATTGAACTAGTTTCCCATGCCAATGCCTATCCTGTGTGTATGTATGCGGGAACCCCAGAGGAGCAGGCTACAAAAAGCTGGTTAGATTATCCAGATTATATTACGGCAGCAGAGTCTGGAGCAATGAATCTCCGGCAGAATATTCGCCTTTTAGATAATGTGATCAAGTTAGGAGTAGAAGGTTGGTTGAGATTAATTGATATGGGTCGAGTTCAACCCCAAGAAATTGATTGGCTCCTTTGTCATTATTCCTCTCATTTTTTCCGGGGACAAATTGTCGAGTTGCTCACCAAGGCTGATTGTATGATTCCTGAAGATAAATGGTTTACAAATCTCTATACACGAGGCAATACTGGTTGTGCTTCTATTTATTTAATGCTAGAAGAAATCTTTAATTCTGGCAAACTTCAACCCGGACAGAAAATCTTTTGTTTCGTTCCCGAAAGTGGCAGATTTACTACCGCCTATATGATGTTAACTGTAGTTGATAATTCCCCTATGCAATCCCCAAATCTTTTCTCATCTCAGCCTATTTTAGACCCAGTTAATTCTAATCCTCCAACAGATCAAAGTAGCCTCGAATCCCTCGATCGTCCACTAGTTAATTCCTCAAATCTTCCCTCTTATAATAACTCTGAAACTACCTCAGCTGATCTGCTCAGAAAATTAGCTTTAGTCTGGTTAGAATTTGAACGCAAACTTCAAAATGTGCCAATTATTTATCGCCTAAATCGCCAAGAATTCACCCTAGAAGATTACCAATCTCTATTAAAAAATCTCCGCCCCCAAGTGGTGGAAGGTGCGAGATGGATTGCCCGCGCTGCCTCGAATATGATTGATTTTCGGTTGCGATCGACCTTCATCGGTCATGCCCAAGATGAACACCGAGATTATCAAATGCTAGAACGAAACTATGTAGCGGTGGGCGGTAATCTAGAAGATATAGTCAATGCAGAAAAAAATATTGGTTCCGAGGCTCTGTCGGCTTTTATTTTCCATCAAGCATCCAAGGAAAATCCGGTGGATTTAGTCGGCAGTATGTTTATTATTGAAGGCTTGGGGAATAATCTGGCAGCGAAGTGGGCAGAACAGATTAAATCTTGCTTAGGTTTAACTACGGAGCAGGTTTCTTTCATGGCGTATCACGGAGCCAATGATGAAGCCCATATTGGGAAATTAAATGCTATTCTCAATGCAGAATGGATGACTCCAGCCATCGCCGATCGCATTGTCAGAACTGCCCAAGTAACCGCCCGTTTATACCTAATGCAACTGGAGGAAATTAAATAGTGACTAGTCCCTTTATAAATCCCAATGTAAACCCGAATAAAAACCTGAACAAATCTGAAAGCTTGTATCAACTCCAACCCCGCGATCGAGCCAACCCGACTATCTGGGATACCCTCTATCTCGATCGAGCAATTCCCGTAGATCCCTTATCGAAAATCTACATGATTCGGGATTTACAAAGCTGGACAAGAAACTATTTATTAATCCCCATCAAGATCGTGGCTAATATTTCTTTGGGGTTAATTATGACCCTGAAGCGATTACTCCCTTTCCAGTTTCATGCCTACGATTTAATGCATAAATCCGCCGCTTTTTTCCTGAAGCATTTTGTCCGTCCGGAGGCTTGTTATTTAATTGTCCGCCATCTTAATATTGGGTCAAATGTAATTAATTTCTTGATTGATAATGGACCCGATCGAACAATGCCCAGAGCAAATTTATATCCTCAAAATGTTGATGATCTAGTGGATAATGCTTTTTGGGAACATGATTTAATCCTCTATAATTTTGTGATTGATTACCACGAAGCCCAAGCTGCAAATCCTCACTGGCTAGAAGATTTACGAGAACGGGGAATTAGTTATGAGAGCATTCAGCCTTTGGGTTTAGATATTAAAAACTTTCAACGGGGATTTTGCAAAATATTAGACCTAGAGTCGGCGATCGAACTCTTCAAGGTCTTCTATTCCCTCTGTCTCACCAGTGATGAATTTGCCAGAGCAGTAATTTCTCTTCAATTTGATGAAAACTTCGCTCTCTACGTCAGTAAAGTCACCGGAGACTATAACTGGAACCATATCGTTTCTAACCGTCACCCCATGGCTCCCAACAGCCCCTTCGCCGCCGCCAGAGACCTATTCATCCACGGCATGATCAACGAATATCTCTACCATTATCTAGAGTTACAAAAACAAGCTCAAAACTTATAGTTAACAGTATTTTTTAGTTATATAAAAATACACTTTTTTATACAGCAAGAGGCTTAAGTTTTTTACCTGTTGCCCACAAATTTGTATGTTTTTATTTGAAGATTACAAATCCAATATTTGCTCTGCTATCAAGTTTAGCTCTGGGAAAGTGGGGGAGATGAGGCGATCACCATCCCGGTATACACTCATTTGATAAGTGCCATTTTCATCTAGCAAGAAAATAAAAACAGCAGGTGTTTTCGGGTTGCCTAAATAATCTCGACTGCCCAAGGCTAGATAATCTACAATCCAATATTCAGGGGTAGTCCTAAAGAGGTAAGGATGAATTAATTGTAGTGATGGACGAAAAACCAAATGGCTCCGATGTGATTTTCTATTTTTTTAGAAAAGGATAACGTCTTACGAACTAAACGCGAAACTCGTTGACGCAGTGTACAGTTAAAACGTTCAATATAGTTTGTCTTCCCTATCTGTTTGCCCACTGCTCGGTGACGCTTACTCGG
>JAIMKT010000042.1:1901-2043 GCA_020692245.1 Microcoleus sp. GA_180221_E-2-1-MAG-45_12 | reverse complement strand
ACATTGACGATACACTGAAGGCAATGACTACCATAATTTCCTTGCCCCTACCTCTGAGCGGTCGCCGATATACAAGCCCACAACCTCACGAGTACTGATATCTAGAGCCAACCAAATCCATTGTTTAGTTCCCTTATTCCCT
>JAIMKT010000042.1:0-1889 GCA_020692245.1 Microcoleus sp. GA_180221_E-2-1-MAG-45_12 | reverse complement strand
ATCTCATCACACTGAATTGTCAAGCTCCCTTTTTTTTTGAGGTGACTTGCACCTCTTGAGGCACGGATGCATATTTACGATTAACATAATTTTGGAGCCAAGGCTCGGAAACATCGCAGACACGGGCAATACCAGCAAGGGGAATCTTCTCTAAGAGGAGCTTATCGATGAGGTTTTTGGTTGATTGAGAAATAATTTTCTGCTGTGAATTTGCCACAAACTGACGACCGCAGTCCCGGCATTTATGATTCTGTTTACCGTTATGGATACGACCATTTTTGACGACTTTTATGGATTGGCAACTGGGACAATGTAGCATGGGAATTCAATGTTTCTTTAGATTTTACCCTGTATCCTTACTTTTTTAGGACTACCAAAATTTTTAATTGTGTGGTTTTGGATTGGTTCTCATGGAGAATACGATAAATTACTAAGCAAAATGTAATAGCTAACAATCTAGGTCTCGGCTCTACTAAAACAAATCAGGATATTAGTTCCTGCTACTTCTAAAGTTGGTAAAAATAAACAGAGATAAAACTCGCCTCGATCGCGCGCCTTGGGGTCAAAATCTGCGCCGCCGACTAGAGCAAACTCTGGGCTTAGGGGTGTAATGTGGGCTAAGAAATCGTCGATCGAGGAATCTGCTGATACAGAACAAAAACCTTGCACAAAATCGGTAAATTCTTGTTGATATATTTGAAAATTGCGAGGGAGAAACTTCTCGATCGCCTCTGTAAAAATATTAATATCCGTGGGAATTACCAACCCACTAGAAGTATTCTCAGCCCCAAAACTACTGCCTACTTGGGCAACTAAAAGATAAATATTTTGTAAAGAATAAAATTGCTCTTCTGTCATATTTTTACTAAAGGTTTACTTAAATTCAAGTGAATTTGAAATTGGTTTTTAGCGTTAATTAAATTAATATTATGACTCACTTTATAAATTAACTCTTCTCAACCTCTATGCTAAAATTGTAGATAAATCTAAATTATAAATTATAAAATTATCAAGCTCTGCCATCTCCCATGAAACCCTACCTTGCTGCTGCCCTCCAAATGACTTCCAGACCAGACCTGCAAAAAAACCTGATGGAGGCAGAGGAGTTGATCGAGTTGGCAGTCCGCCGGGGAGCAGAACTTGTTGCCTTACCAGAAAACTTTGCCTTCATGGGGAAAGAAGAAGATAAACAGGCTCAGGGCGGAGACATTGCTCTCCAGAGTGAAAAATTCCTGAAAACCGTGGCTCAACGCTTCCAAGTCACTATTCTCGGTGGGGGTTTTCCTGTCCCCGTAGATGCCACCAAATCCTACAACACCGCCTTACTAATTGGGGCAAATGGTCAAGAATTAGCCCGTTACCAAAAAGTCCATTTATTTGATGTCAATGTCCCTGATGGCAACACCTACCAAGAATCTAGCACAGTGATGGCTGGCAAAGATTTGCCCCCAGTTTACCATGACCCAGACTTAGGAAATTTGGGTTTATCCGTCTGCTACGATGTCCGATTTCCAGAGCTTTACCGCCATTTATCCCAGCAGGGTGCTGATGTGTTATTTGTCCCCGCCGCCTTCACCGCCTACACCGGAAAAGACCATTGGCAGGTATTGATCCAAGCACGGGCGATCGAGAATACCTGTTATGTGATTGCTCCTGCTCAGACTGGACAGCATTATGCCATGCGTCAAACCCACGGTCACGCCATGATCGTAGATCCTTGGGGAGTTGTCTTAGCTGATGCTGGCTATACACCAGGGGTGGCGATCGCCGAAATTAGCCCCAGCCGCCTCGAACAAGTTCGCCGACAAATGCCTTCCCTCGAACATCGAGTATTTTAGGTTTTAACTTTTTCAGAATCACACTACAAGCTATAGAACTCGTTATAGCAA
>JAIMKT010000041.1 GCA_020692245.1 Microcoleus sp. GA_180221_E-2-1-MAG-45_12 | reverse complement strand
TTGGATTTTTAGTTGGATTTTCAGTTGGATTTTCAGTATATGTCTGTAGCTCCCCAGCCGGATTTGAGTTTGTTGACCCCAGAGGTTCGATCGATCCTTGGGGAAACGGCGGCGATCGCATCCCAAAAAGGTTGGCATTTGTATCTTGTGGGGGGAGTTGTCCGGGATTTACTTTATTTCTCTCAAAATTTAGTATCTCAGAATTTAGAATCCCCAAACTTAGCCGAAAATATTCCACTTCAATCTCCAAATTTTACCGACATTGATTTAGTTATCGATAGTTACCATCACACTCCGCAGGCAGGATCTGGGGTGGAAGTTGCTCAAGCATTACAAAAACTTCATCCCGAAGCACACCTAGAAATCCATGGAGATTTTCAGACTGCGGCGATTATTTGGGATCAAGACCCCATTTTTGGTTCCCTAGAAATTGATTTGACCACCGCTAGAACTGAATCCTACGCCTATCCTGCGGCGAATCCTCAAGTTAAAACAAGTTCTATTTATCAAGACCTCTACCGCCGAGATTTTACGATCAATACCTTGGCTCTGAGGCTAACTGCTGATTTACAAAGTCTGTCTCAAAATTCCCCTAGTTCTGGGGCGGATTATTCAGTGTTAGATTTTTTTGGGGGATGGCAAGATCTATTAAACAAACAGGTACGGGTTCTTCATGCTGATAGTTTTATTGATGACCCTACCCGGATTTATCGAGCGGTGCGGTTTGCGGTGCGCTTGGGGTTTGCCCTTGAACCAGAAACTAAAGCGCAGATACATCGAAGTATTAACAGTGGAATTTACGATCGCATCCTCCGCACTCACTCAAAGGCTCCAGCATTGCAAAATCGCCTTAAAACGGAAATTAAGTATCTCCTGCAAGCTGCCTACAGTCAAACAGCGACAAAGGTACTAGGAAATTTAGGGGCGTGGAAATGTCTGCATCCCAAATTAGAGCTTGATCCCCAGCTATGGCGACAGGTACGGTTGCTCGATCGCCTCCTCAAATTGGTGCAGTACCGCAAACTTCCTCAGCAGGATCAACGCAATCAAGATAATCTAGTCAATCCACACAATCCACACAATCCACACAATCTACTTAATCAACCAACTCAATTCCCCAAAGCTCTCTCGGCTCTGTCTCCAGACTGGCTGATGCGTCTAGAGCTAATCATTGCGGCTTTACCTTCCTCGGAACGGAGATTGGTGGCTCAAAACTTAAAACTATCCCAAGAGAGTATCCTAAGACTTGAAACCCTAGCTCAGGCTGAAAAGGTGCTGGAGGCGATCGACCCAGATTCATCCCCAGATTTATTATCAAATCCAGCAAATTTATCCCCAGTTGTAACTAAGTTGGCTGTTAGTAATGTTGTAGAAATATTACGATACTATGATAGTTCATTGCTATTATTGATAGCTGGAAGGAGTTCCTCTACTTGGCGGCGGTATATTTGGCAATACCTGACCGTTTGGAGTGAAGTTCGATCGCCCCTTGATGGCAAAGCTCTACAAAGTTTGGGCTACCTGCCGGGCAAACAGTACAAAGTCATCCTTGAAGCTCTCCTCGCTGCTACCTTAGATGGCTTAGTCACAGATCAACATAATGCAGTGACTTTTCTAGAAACTTATTTCCCTCTACAAAATGGGATGGGAATTAATAATTAAACACAACTTTGAAACCTTTGAAACAATGGCGATCGCAACTCTAAACAACGGTAAATACATCCTAGAATCACAGTTAGGCGTAGGCATTTTCGGGACTACCTATAGAGCGATCGCCCAACCTGAAGGCAAGGAAGTCGTGATCAAAACCATTGCCCCTGCTCTCCAAGCCCACGAGGACTATCCGGCTTTTAAGAGCAAATTTATGCACGCAGGGGAGTTACTCCGGCAGTGTGAGCATCCCTATTTAGCGCAAGTGATTGATTGTTTTGAAGAGAATGACCTGCCGTTTTTGGTAATGAAATATGTACCGGGGCAGACGTTGGGGGAATTACAGAAATCTGGAATCCGGTTTACTTCAGATCAGGTGGTGAATTATACCAAGCAGATTGGGGCGGCTTTAGAGCAAATGCACGATCGAGGGTTGATCCACGGTGATGTTCGTCCAGAGAATATAATTTGTCGGCAAGGCACGGAAGAATTAGTCCTAACCGATGTGGGAATTGTATGTAACTTTACCCTCGGTATTCACCAAACCTACGCCAATCTGCTCTTGGCTGGCTATGCTTCCCCAGAATACTATTCGCAGGATTTTAGCCCCAGCCCCAAAGATGATATCTACTCTCTTGCTGCCACTTGTTACAGCCTTTTGACTGGAAAACCTCCAGCGATCGCTAGAGTCAACCATCCCTATCCCCATCCTGAACTAACTAACATCGACCCCAGATTAGAGCAAGCCATTTTTCACTTCGGTCTTCAGGGAGCAGAATGGCGATCGCCGGATCTAAAATCTTGGTTAGCACTTTTGCCGGATAAACTCCTTGCTCCTGTGGAAGATAATCTGGGAGCAATGGTTTCAGAACAAGCTAAAAATTCTAAAAATTCTAAAAATTCTCAGTACTCCAAAAAATCTCAGAATTCTAGAAATTCCAGAAATCTAGCCAAAAACTCCACCGAAGCATCAGGGATCACCAGAGCATCTAGACTATCTAACTCTAGAACATTGCCAAATCTTCAAAATTCGCCGATGAAGTCTTCTTCTATTCTCAAGCTATTGGTATTCACTGGAGCGATCGCCGGGATTTCTGGGGCTGGCTTTGGTTTGGCTGTGAGAATTTATCGTCCGATCGTCCCCGGTGATTCGATGTTACACACCGAGCAATCCTTCCCCCCCCGACAAAACTGGCCGATCTCGGAAACTGATCTTTAAAGTCTAACTTTCTACTTCAAGATTCTAACTTTCCAAAAACTATAGGCCTTATAATCTAGCTTCTAATCTAGCCTCTCAATTGTGCCATGTAGTTACCCCACAACTGCGCTGCAATCCCACTACTGCCACGGGTCGGACTGTTGTCATCATTCCCTAACCAGACCCCCGTAGCTTTTTGCATTTGCTCACTGTAACCAATGAACCATAAGTCCACATTGTCGTTGGTTGTGCCAGTCTTCCCTGCCTCATCAAGCCCGATCGCTGCCCCGCCCCCCGTGCCACTCTGGATCACTCCTTGTAATAGCTGGGTCATGGTTTCCGCTACTTGGGGAGTAACTACAGGAATATTCCGGTTTGACTGTTGCTCATAATCGTAGATTACCCGGCAGGTTTGAGGATTGTTTCGGTCTTGACAGTCACCACTATCAATAATCCGGCGGATGCCATGCCCCCGGTTCCAGACCCCTTGGTTTGCCAAGCTTCCAAAAGCTGAGGTCATTTCTAGTAAGTTCACTTCACTCTCCCCCAAAATTAAGCCGGGAGCCGATCGCAGCTCAGAAGTAATTCCCATTTTCTTGGCAATTTGGATCACCTTATCTAAACCAGCTTCTTGAGCAATGCGGAGGGCTACGGCATTTTCTGATTGCGCCATGCCTCGGTACATATTAATGCTGCCACTCGATCGATCGCACCCCCGATAGCTCTGTCCCGCCCAAGTGAGGGGACTACAGGAGTAGGCTGTGGCTGGGGAAATTCCCTGCTCCAGGGCTGCAAGGTAGGCAAACACCTTAAAGGTTGATCCCGGTTGGCGTTGGGCTTGGGTGGCTCGATCGAACTGGGTTTCTAGATAATCTACACCCCCCACGAGGGCAAGGAGATCACCGTTAGTCGTATTTAGGGTAGCGATCGCCCCTTGGGAAATTTGTAGGCTATCCCCTGCTTGGGCAACCAGATTTTTGAGGGCAGTTTCGGCGCTGCTCTGGGCAGTTAAATCCACCGTAGATTCCACAATGAAATTTCCCTCCTTTGCCAACTCTTCCCCCAAAACCTGTCGTAGCTCCTCAAAGATATAACTATAAAAATAAGGGGCTTTAATTTGGGATAGGGCTTCCCGTGCTTTGGGACTGATCTCAATTCTCGATCGCCGGGCTCTAGTTGCCTCTTCATCGCTGATCATGCCCAGATTTGCCATGCGGTTAATCACTCGATCGCGCAATTGCACCGTAGTTTCATAGTCCCGGAGAGGATTATAGCTGTTGGGAGCCGGAAGAATAGCTACAAGAGCGGCAGCTTCACCAATACTTAAATCCTTGGCTGGCTTATCAAAATAAAAGCGAGAAGCATCTTCAAAACCGTAATTTCCTAAACCTAGATAAACCTTGTTGAGATAAGTCAATAGCAGGTGATCCTTACTATAGAAAGTTTCTAATTTCAGAGCCACTACCGCCTCCCGCCATTTCCGTCCCGCCGTGTCTTCCCTGCCCACGGTTTCTGGAAATAAACTCCGAGCCAACTGCTGGGAGAGGGTACTAGCACCTTCCACGAGTTCTCCTTGCTGGAAATTTGTCACCAAGGCTCGGACAATCCCTAGGGGATCTACGCCAAAATGCCAATAGAAACGACTATCTTCCGAGGCAATGACGGCTTGGGGCAGGTAAGGCGAATATTCACTCAGGCTCCGCATTTCCTGATGGGCTTGGGTTTCGAGGGGGCGGAGGGGAGTTTGTCCATCACGGGAGTAGATAACCACTGGGCCTTGGACTCCCGCAGGTAGGGGACGCACTGGAAATTTACTCCCCTCGATCGCGACTACCACCACCAACAGAGCCACAATGCTACCCACACCGTAGAGAAAATACCGCCATGCCAAAACATACCAAGGAGGCGGAAAGACATAGCGGAGGCGGACAGCTTGCAGGAGTTCCGGCGGCCCAAGGGTCAAAGTATCCCCATGACGGAGAGGAAAGTTATTAATCCTGCGTTTACCCAGATACACCCCGTTGGTCGATTCTTCATCCCGGAGTCGGAAGGTGCGCTTATACTTACTATCTCGATTCAGAGATAAATGCACTTGGCTAACCACCGGGCTGGCGACAACTAGATCACATTGGGAACTCCGCCCAAGAACGTGGCGATCGCCCAGTAGAGGATAAATAGTGGCTTGACTAGCTCCCGATTCCTGTACCCACAGTTCCGGCACACGGGTATTCGGCTTGAGCTTCAGGGCCGAACCGACAAAGCGAGTTATTTGACGGAGGAGGGTTTTGGGAGGGGAGTTGGTCATTGGGGGAAGGAGGTTAGGGAAGGAGGTACAGGAAGGTACAGGGAGGTAAAGAATTAGAGAAGAGTTATAGGGAGAGGGGGAGTGAGTTGATTTTGGGGATTTTTAGGAATTGGTCTAGGTTTTGAGGGGGTTGGGTTTTCCAAATTGTATCTAGATTCTTTGTTTGTCGCTAGATTCTTGGTAAATTCTCAGTAAATTCAAGGTATTAGGTAGGTAATGTTTAGGTACCCTTTGCCAGCCACGCTTCTAGATCAGGTAAACCAGAGAAATCTAGCAATGCTTCCGCTAAAGCCTCTAATTCAGCTAGGGGTAGCACTTCAATTTGCGATCGTACCCGCTCCGGCAACTCACCTACCCGCCGATTAAGCAGCCGAAAAATGAGTGACTTAGCTTCTCTCTGAACTCCTTGCTCAATACCTTGCTCAATACCTTGCTCTAGCCAACTAGTTGTAATCTGCATAATGCCCTCTCGTTCTCTTTCTTCTAGTTTACCAATCTCCTCCTCAAATACCTCTTTCTCCTGAGCATTCAGCCGTAGATAGGTATCCACAAACCCAGAAATCAATCGAGTCCGGGCGGGGTCTAATCGTAGTGTTGCCAATATTCTTAGACACTCAGCTTTAACTTTGGGGCGATCGCCCGGTGCTATTCGCATTTTTGCCATCAAGGCAGCAGCAACAGGATTTTGTTGGGTTAAATAATCTCGCCAGTTGAGGCGATTTAACTGGATGGATTCAAAGCTAAATTCCAATACCCGCAGATGGGGAAATTCTACTGTGTAGGTCGAAGGCTCCTCTCGCTGGGGTTCATCAAAGGAAAACACCACGATCGGGTAAATTCGTTGCAAATATTTCTGATGCAGTCGAGCAAAATAGAAGAACATGCGGCGATTGAAATTCTGCTGCACATAGGATTGAGCCTCTACATGGAGCAGAAAGCCCACCTCTTCGCCAGCCTGCTTCACTTCTACTAGCAAATCAATCACTTGCTCTTCTCCTGCTGTCAGGTCAGCAAAATATTCTTGAGGGAGAAAGCGCAGGGATGCTCGATCGAGAGTGCTGGCAATTTCGGGAAGGAAGAGTTCTAAAAACTCGAGAAAAAAGGTAGATAGAAGTTCTTTGAATAGGCGATCGTGATCAGTCATTTGTCTAATGTATCAAAAGGCGATCGAGATTACAGAAATATCTAATGATGAATTTAGAGTACAATAACTAGTACAAAAAATCTAAAAACTTACTGTGATTGACTCAAACTCTATTCCTCCATGGTTTTTAGCTGCCCTCCAGCCCTACTGCCCAAAATCTCAGGGACTTTATGCGGCTCAACTCCTGTGGCAACGGGGAATTAATAGCATTGAAAAACTGCACGCTTTTCTGAAACCAGATTTTTATCAACCCAGCATTTCTCAAGTATTTGGACAGGAATTAGATTTAGCCCTAGCTAGGATGCGAAGAGCGATCGAGCAGGGTGAGAAAGTGACAATCTGGGGAGATTTTGATGCGGATGGGATTACCTCCACGGCGGTGCTATGGTCTGGGTTATCGGAATTTCTGCCCCAAGGAAACTTAGATTACTACATTCCCGATCGCCTCACGGAATCCCACGGCTTAAACTGTGCGGGGATCGATCGTCTTGCCCAAGGAGGAACTAGCCTGATTATCACCTGTGACACGGGCAGTACGAATATTGCCGAAATCATCCACGCCCAAAGCCTAGGCCTAGATATCATCATCACCGACCACCACACCACCCCGACCTCCCGACCTCCGGCGATCGCTATCCTCAATCCCCGCTACCTCCCCACCGATCATCCCCTCGCCCATCTCTCTGGAGTAGCCGTCGCCTACAAATTTATCGAAGCCCTCTATACTCTACTACCAAATATTCCCCAGCAACCAGTGACTGACTTGTTGGACTTGGTGGCGATCGGGCTGATTGCTGACTTGGTGCAACTCACCGGAGATTGTCGCTATTTAGCCCAGTTAGGCATTGAGCAACTCCGGCAAACTAAGCGGTTAGGAGTGCAGGAATTATTAAACTATTGCAAAAGAAGTGGCGATCGACCCACCGATATTTCCTTTGGCATTGCTCCCCGCCTCAACGCCATCAGCCGAATTCATGGAGATGCCGGAACTTTGGTGGAACTGCTCACTAGCTCGGATCAAAAACGAGTCCAGGAATTAGCGGCTCAAGTAGAAATGGCAAATACGAGGCGTAAAGCCCTAGAAAAAGAATTAATTAAGCAAGTAAAACAGAAAATTGCCCAGCTAGACCTGTCTACTACCAGCGTGATTGTTTTAGCCGATCCCCAATGGCAGGTAGGAATTCTCGGCTTAGTGGCGGGGAGAATTGCTCAAGAATATCAAAGACCAACAATTTTATTAAATGCAGAATTAGACCTAGAGCTAAATTTTCCATCAAATCCAGAATCAAATCCAGAATTAAACTTACAATTAGTCTCAAAATTAGACTTGAAATTAAGCTCAGAATTAGAGCCGGATAAATTACCTACTAAGGCGACAAACTATAATCAAAATTTGCAAAATCCAGTGGCTATTGCCAGAGGTTCTGCCCGTTCCTTTGGTGGTATTGATCTCTACGAATTAGTTACCTCCCAATCCCATCTTCTCCATAACTTTGGTGGTCATCCCTTCGCTGCGGGGTTGAGTTTACCCGTGGAAAATATCCCTATTTTTACGGCAGCTATCAATCAAAAACTCCGACAAAAATTCAATCCAGAATTAGCTACAAATTCTCAAGATCAGCCCGATCTAGTTGTAACCGTGGATGAATTGGGGCAGGAACTCTGGCAAGAGTTAAAACTTCTTGAACCCTGTGGTATGGGTAATCCTCAACCAAAGATTTTGATCAAAAATTGTCAATTCAAGTCTGTAAGTAATGCCAATATTTTTGATGCTAAAAATAAGAAAGTATCTTATATTAAAACTAGTTTTGAAGTTTATGATCAATCTGATTCCATAGGTTTTCCCGGTTTGTGGTGGGGTCACTACAAAGATGAATTACCTCCAGAAACCTCTTGGGATGCGATCGTCAAACTAGATTACAACAACTACGAAAAACGCCCCCAACTCGAACTCCTAACTCTCCTCCCCCCATCCTCTCTAGAAATATTATCCCGATCCTCAATAATCTCAAAATCCACTAACAATTCTCTACCTTCCCTTACCTCCCTGTACCTCCCTGTACCTCCTTCAATCTTACCTCCTTCTCTCCTGCCGCTAGAAATTCTCCACCAACTCCTCGGCATTGCCAAATATCTCAGCCGTACAGAAACTGTGGTCTCGATCGAGCAACTCCAAAAGAAATTAGGCTTAGGTGATCAATGCTTAAATTTAGGATTAATAGCTATTAATGATTGGGGTTTTAGAGTGGAATATTTAGAAGAATATTTAGAAGACTTGACCCAGACTAATAAAACTACTAATAAAATTAAAATTCTACAAACTGGTGAACAATTAGTATCTCCTCAATATATTTCCCCTAAGATAAATCAATTTTTGACAGCTATTACTGAAGAGCAATTTCGTTATCAATATTTTCACTGGAGTTTAGAAATTTAATACTTCAGGGTGGCTGAAAGGTGTTGTTTTACTAGTTGGTAGAAATGTTGAATGGGGGGAATTTGTAAGCGATCTCTCGTGGTGACGAGGACTACTTGACGGCTGAAGGTGACGGGTTGATTCTCCAAGGGAGAGGCTACGCCAACGCTGTGACGAAGGGGAGTTGTAGAGATAGAACGCACGGCTAGGGTAGGGTCTTTCTCGGAGTCGATAACCGCCGATCGAGGCAGCAGAGCAATCATTTTACTTTGACGGACAACCCCCCGGAACGCATCGGGAGTATTTAACTCTAGGGCGGCGTGGAGACTGACTCCCAACTGGGAAAACTGCTCTTGAATAATGCGTTGCATTCCGTAGCCATGCTTAAAAACCACTTGGGGAAACGGAGCTAGGTCTGCCCAAGTCACCAAGGGAAACTCAGCGAGGGGATGATCCGCCGCCATTAAGACTTCGATCGGTTCATCAAAGAGACTTTCCACCACCATCTCATTATTGTTGGTTAAATAGCGATTATGCATGACGATCGCCATATCTACCAAGCCATCCTTGAGAACTTTTAAGGCTCGATCGCTCCCCAACGCCGTCACCCGCAACTGCACTTGAGGATAGTCGGTACAAAATTTCTGCAACACTGGGGGCAGATGGTAGGCACACACGGAATGAATCGCCGCTACACACATTTCTGCCTGCTTCCCCTCCCGGAGTTCCTGTAGTTCTTGGGTGGCATTGTGCCAATCTTGGGCAATTTTTTTGGCATAGCGCAATAACCGCTCGCCAGCGATCGTCAACTTAGAATGATTACTCCGATGAAATAAGGGTAGCCCCAGCTCTGTTTCCAAAGCCTGTACCTGACGGCTAACAGTAGATTGGGTCACTCGGCACTTCTGGGCTGCCTGTTGAAAACTTCCCGTTTCTGCCACGGCCAAAAAAGCCTGTAACTGATCAATACGCATGAATTAGTTAGCCAAATATTAGCCAAAGACAAGGATGGTTTAGTGAATCTAACTAAATTCTTCCCCAGACTCTGTAGCAGAACTTACCGAAAATTTCGCTCTCCAGCCCTCCCACCCATAATTAAAAGTAACTTTACCTATTTGTTCACGGTTACGGGGGTTCTACAAAATAAGGTTTTATCTACTATTGGTGGTATCAGATGGGCAATGCCTAAGCTATTAATAACTGATAAATTGATACTTCAACTCCGCTCAGTACGAGTAACTGATAACTTTACCTCCTGTACCTCCCCTTACCTCCCTGTACCTCCTATTCCTTGATAACTGATAACTGATAACTGTTCACTGTTCACTGTTCACTGTTTAATCCGGTTTTTGGGACGGATATTGATTTTGACGACGTTCGTGGTAAAAGTCATACCATTGCTTGGAACTGCGGATTGCTAACCACAAAAGCAACAGGGCAATTAACCCCCCTTGGTTGGGAGCATCAAAGGCAAAAATGACTAAGCAAACACAAAGAACATCTTGTAGCAGCACTAGCCAGATCGGTAAACCCCGGAGGCGATAGAACCATCCAGTTTGAACCAATTGCAAGACAAAAGCTAACAAGCCCCCCACGATCGCCACTAACCAGCCCAATTCTGAAGTTAAGCTCGTAAACTTTGCTACGGTGATCCCCAAAATTGCTCCGGCGATCGGGCTGAAGCCTAACTGCACAACTTGTAAAATTCTTTGACCGACTAATTTCTTGGAGGCAAACAACTCAAATAAAGACCAACTCACCAAAACACACACCACAACTTGGGGATGAATCGCTGATAGGATCGGCACTCTTGACCACAGTTTTTCATTCTCGATGAGACCAATGACCAACAAGGGCAAGGCGATACGCATTCCGGCAGCAGCCGAGGCAGACAGAACAGCGAGAATTTCTAGCATTAGGAGTGAGCTTGAATCAGCTTTAGTAATTTTGGTGATTAATGATAGGGATTATCTTTGGTAGTTATCTTTAGAAAAACAGAGCTAAATTAAGAATTCCGGTTAATGTCAAAAACTTTTCCCAAAGCATACTCTGAAATTAGGGCAACTCGGATGAGGGTAAGCATCCTTTATTTGTCTTTTCCAGAAATCTTGTACTTTGTTTGAGAGATTTTGAGAGATTGCTAAATAGTTTTAGAGAATCTTTTGCGGATACTTTTAAAATATCAATCGCTGGTTAAAATCATAAATGGGTATATTAATCTACTCTAGCAAGCAATTTTTGAATTAACATTTGGAATAATATCTGGAATCAATGATTGATCGCCTCGATCGTTCCCTTTTTCCCACACCATTATTATTTTATTCTATCTTAATCTATAGCATTTAATATCTAAATATCTAAGCATCTAAATACCTAAACAGCTAAACTCTAATGAGTCTCAGAATTTACGGCAATCGATTGTTAAAAACTCTACCGGGTAAAGATACTAGACCAACAACTGCAAGGGTTCGGGAGGCGATCTTTAATATTTGGCAGGAAAGATTGGGGGGTTGTGCGTGGCTGGATCTATGTAGTGGCAGTGGAGCCATGGGAGCTGAGGCTCTAGTCCGGGGGGCAGACTCGGTGACGGGGATTGAGCGATCGCCCAGAGCTTGCAGTATCATTCAAGAAAATTGGCAACTGGTAGCCCAAGATACTCAAAAATTTACCCTCATCCGGGGAGATGTGAGCCAAAAGTTAAAAAAATTAGCCGGGGAGCAGTTCCATCTTATCTATTTTGATCCCCCCTACAATGGCGATTTATACACCCCAGTTCTAGAATTAATTGCCCAACTCAAAATCCTCCATCCCAGTGGAGAACTAGCCGTAGAACATGATCCTAAACTGCCCTTACCGGAGACGATCGGCTTAGAAATCTGCCGTCAAAAAACCTATAGTAATACTGGTGTAACTTTTTATCAGCCCAGTTAGAGTATGTCTAAAAAGCTGATATTTGCTTGACATGAGCGACTAAAGTCACAACTACTTCTTAATAAACCTGAATCCATTCTTTAACTTGATACTCTGTCCAAATCCCATTTTTCCAGTAGGGATCGCTTTCGACCAGATTTCTGACGGTGGTTTCATCAGGAGCATCATAGATTGCAAAAACCTTGGTGACATCTTTGGTTGGCCCCACGGTGATTAACACGCCCTCGGCTTTCTGCGCCGCTAACCCCGCCAAATGAGCTTCTCGGTAGGGTGTCCGTTTTTCTAATACATCTTCGCAGTAGCTGCCCCACATCACGTATTTCGGCATAATTTTTATTTGTTCTTGTTAGAGGATGTCTGAAAAGTTGATTGCAGGGACGCAAAGCCTTGCGCCCTTACCGTTAAATGATTTTTGCTGGTAATTATAACACTCTAAATACTCAAGTTTGGGTCGATCGCCCCCGCATCACTCCCGCCGTGATCCCTAGAAAACCCAAGCCGACTAAGCCCGCCAGGGGATTTTTGCCCACTCCCGTGATCCAGTCAGAAACAGTTCCCGTATAGGTAATCAGATTACCCACATTAATTAGGTAATAACCCCAAACTAAGCCGCCGTGGAGTCCGATCGACAAACCTAGCCGACCGTTCGATCGTTGTTTTGCCCAAATTAATGCTAGTCCTAGTAAGATCAAGCCCGGAAACTGGGGCAGGCTGGCGAGCATCGCCTCTAGGGGTTTGATAAAATGCAGGGTGGCAAAAATTAGGGTATTCACTACCAAACTAGTCCGCAAACTATAATCCCGGCGCAACTCATCCCACAGCCAACCCCGAAAGAGCAACTCCTCCGCCGTCCCGATCGCCAGAGACATTAACAGACCCTCTAGGACAATTTGCAAAAAATTCTGCCCCGGAGCCTGCCATCTGAGCCATCCCCACCAGCCTTGGAACAAAAACATCCCCACGACCAGAGCGACCCCGATCGCCAACCCCAGCAAAATTAACCGCCCATTAACCCAACTTGCCTCTAAACCATACCTAGTCAGCAGCCTTGGTTCTTGATAAACTGCCCTACCCCACCACCGCAACAGGATCACAAATTCCAAATAAAGCAGGACTAAAGTTAAGATAGACACAAGATTTTGATCGGCCACCAACAGGTAAATCGGCGCAGCTAGGGGCAGCCAGACGAGAAGTAGCAAGATCACAAAAATACCCAGTCGTTTGATTACTGGGTAGTGGGCAATGAGTTGGGGGTTAAATTTCACTAGATTTTGGTTAAGGTATTTATCCAGTTATTTATGGATTTATTCGTCTGGCTCTATCGTACTAGTCAAGCCATGATTATTTAAAGTCTCAGAATAAAATTCGGCATGTTCTTGGGCGCAGGCAATCACCAAAGCAACACCACTGTGATGAGCTTCCATCATGATATTTATAGCTTGAGGCTGGGTTAGGCTACTGACAGTTTCCAGCAAAACCCGCACCACATACTCCATTGGGTTAAAGTCATCATTGTGGAGTAAGACCCGGTAACGGGGAGCCAGCCTCCGGACTGTAGAAGGTTTTTGGATAGTTTCAACAGACACGGCTTCCCTCTAGAACTAATTGTTAAGTTTAATAGTTTTTTTATAGATATCTAGCTAAATATAACACTTTTATGCCTAGGAAACAAAATCTTGCCAGCTAAACATCAAATAGATGATTACACCAGTATTATCACACAGATTATTAAATACCTAAACAGCAAAAACAGGTCTAGTTAACCGGGAACTAAGCCTGTTGATGTTGAAGTAGGTTCGGTTGTCATTCCCAAAGGAACACAGTTAATAATATTTGTAGATTTAGCAGGTTAAAAGAATATTGCAAACACTATAAAAAATACTCTAAGCCTTCCGAGAATAGAACTCAACTACTAATAGTTCATTAATTTGCAGAGCAATCCATTCCCTTTCTACCACACCATTAACTTTGCCTGTCAAGTTGGCTTTGTCAAATTCTAGGTGGCTGGGCAAGTTCGCTAAACCGGGAAATTCTAGATTTTGGGTAACTAATTTCTTCGATCGTTCTGTATCTCTAACGCTAATCACTTCACCGGGACGGCATTGGTAACTAGGGATATTAACCACCCGACCGTTAACGGTAACGTGACCATGATTGACTAGCTGGCGCGCACCGGGAACAGTTCCCGCCATCCCAAGGCGAAATACAGTATTATCCAGACGCATTTCTAATAGTTGCAATAGGGTTTGACCAGTAGAACCAGTCGCTCTTCTTGCCTTACGGACATAACGTAATAATTGTTTCTCGCTCACGCCATAGTTAAAGCGGAGTTTTTGCTTTTCCTCTAGACGGACAGCATACTCAGAGCGTTTTTTGCGATTTTGTCCATGCTGACCAGGGGGATAGGCTCGTTTAGCGGTTTTCCGACTTAAACCGGGCAATTCTCCTAGACGGCGGACGATGCGTAGTCGGGGACCTCGATATCGGGACATATGACTTTTCCTTTGTGTCTCCAGTATAAAATTTACTCAGAATTGCAATTATATCAGAGTTTTCCTATAGCAGTCCATACCTGCCGGATAACTATTTTATATTGGTTTGGTATTAATTTGGATTAATTAAGTTGTTTTTTAGAAAATTTGGATTGTGTTTGGACTACAACGATTTGGATTGGGGGAGTGGTCTATAATTCAGAAAAATTAATTGAGAGAAATTTGGCTAGTTGCCTATTATTTGCCCGTAAAGTTACCAAGCCCTACTAAATTTAACTATGAATGACCTAGTTCTCGATGTCCGTAACTTGCAAGTAAAGTTTAATGCTCCAGAGGAGAAGTTAGCACAAAGATTAGCTAAAAAATTAAGACAGACCTTGGATCAAAAATTGGCTCCAAAGCTGGCAGTAGATGATATTAGCTTCCAACTGCAACGGGGACAGACTCTAGGAATTGTAGGGGAGTCGGGTTCTGGGAAATCGGTTACTTCCTTGGCTCTTATGGGTCTGGTTCCCCATCCGGGCAAGATTATTGGGGGAGAAATCTGGTTTACACCGACTAACTCTCATAACTCTGGTCAAAATTCCGGTGACTCTCATCAATCTATAGCATCAGGTGACTCTAAAAATAAATCTAATGGGACGGCGGTGAACTTGTTGCAGCTTGATCCAGAGACGAGACGATCGTACCGGGGCGGACGGATGGCAATGATCTTCCAAGAACCCATGAGTTCCCTCAACCCAGTCTTTACCTGCGGCTTTCAACTCACGGAAGCGATCCAACTCCATCAACAGGTTTCCCTGCCCCAAGCCCGCCGCTTAGCGATCGCCAGCCTCCAAGAAGTGAAGTTATTACCCAAGGATGAACAACTCCGGCAAGAATATCTCCAGCAGTGGCAGCAGGAAAATCCCCAGCGCCCCCCAACCGAAGCACCCACGGATATGGAAGTAGAGCAGCAAATTAATCTCCGTAAGCAAGCGATGCTCGATCGCTATCCCCACCAACTTTCTGGGGGACAACTGCAACGGATGATGATCGCCATGGCAATTTCCTGCAACCCCGATCTGCTCATTGCCGATGAACCCACCACTGCCCTTGATGTGACGGTACAGGCGACGATCCTAGATTTGTTGCGAGAACTGCGAGACTCCCGCCAAATGTCTTTGATTTTCATTACCCACGATCTGGGGATTATTGCGGAGATTGCGGACACGGTGGCGGTGATGTACCAAGGGCGGATTGTGGAAACCGGGACAGCGATGCAGATTTTCCGAGAACCCCAACACCCCTACACCAAAGGTTTACTCTCTTGTCGTCCCCGCCTGCTAGAAACTCGTCAGTATCTGCCTACGGTGAGTGATTTTATGGAAGTTGTGACGACAGACAGGGGCGTAGAGTTACGGGAAAAGTCTGTGGATGAAAATGTGGTGATGAAGAGTATTGGTGTGAACCATCCCTTAGAGAATCAAGTCATCGGCAGTGATCCCCTCTTGGTGGTGGAAAATCTCCGGGTAGGCTTTCCGGTGGGTGGTAAACTCCGGGGGCAGCAACGGATGTTTTGGGCGGTAGATGATGTTTCTTTTCAGGTCTTTCCGGGGGAAACTTTGGGTTTGGTGGGGGAATCGGGCTGTGGTAAAAGTACCCTAGCGAGGACGATTCTGAGGTTAGTGAAGCCAACGGCGGGAAAAATTTTCTTTGAGGGAGCCAATATCCTGCCTTGGGAGGGCGATCGCCTCCGGCAACTCCGGCGACAAATGCAAATAATTTTCCAAAATCCCTACAGTTCCCTCGATCCCCGGCAAAAGGTAGGGGCGGCGATCATGGAGCCTTTGGTGATCCACAAGGTCGGGCAGAAAGCATCCCAACGGGAACGGGCGGTATATCTCTTGGAAAAAGTTGGCTTAGATGGTACAGCACTCGATCGCTATCCCCACCAGTTTTCTGGAGGGCAACGGCAACGTATCTGTATTGCGAGGGCTTTAGCGCTGAATCCGCAGTTTATTATCTGTGATGAATCTGTCTCTGCCCTTGATGTGTCGGTGCAAGCCCAAGTCCTCAATCTGCTCAAGGCTCTCCAACAGGAGTTTAATCTAACTTATATTTTTATTTCCCACGATCTGAGTGTGGTGAAGTTTATGAGTAATCGGATCATGGTGATGAATCGGGGGTCGATCGAGGAAATTGACACTGCCGAAAATATCTACCGCCATCCCACCTCTGACTACACCCGCCAACTAATCGCCGCCATCCCCCAACCCGCCTTGTTAAATTAATCTGGACTAGAAGAGTGCTTGGGTCGTTCTTATTTATCTTTTTCTGGCTCATCTGGTAGTCCGAGTCTCAATAACTTTTGAGTCAGAATATATACATCTTGCTTACTGCCTTCTTTCCGAATACCTAAGGCTACAACTATGACAGTGACTTGCGTTTCTTCGATCTCATAAATTATTCGATATCTTTGTCCAACTGCTCGCACGCTGTAATAGCCATCTAATTCCCCTCGCAATGGCTTTCCTTGGAGTTCCGGTGATTCTCTGAGTTTGTCAATGCGATCGCTAATTTTTTGCCGGATACGGCGATCGTTGATTTCTCTCAGTAGTTTAAGGGCTGTAGGCTGAATGACAATGCGATACATTAGAGGCTTTATAAATCTAGGTTTTGTTTTGCCAATTCCCAATCTATGCCTTGGGCTGAGTTTGCCTCGATAATCCCTTGACGTAAGTTAGTCATGAGATCGGCATCACCATGTATTTCTAGGGTTTCGAGAATTGATTCGTAATGCTCCCATGTCATCACGGCTAAGACAGGTTTGCCGTTGCGGGTGATGGCGAGGGTTCCGCCTTGCTGGGTGAGCTTTTCGGGCAAGGAGTTTAGCTCGTGCTTTGCTTCGGTGATGGGAATGTTAGATATCATTTTTACTCCATAAAGCTATGGTAATTTAGCTGCCTGTCGCTTTCCTGTAAGTTGATTATAGCGATGTTGATGAGAATTTGACTCTTACTAGTTGACCCGTTAGAGATTCCAATCCAGAAATATGATTGTGTATGCTCTGGGCAAGTTTTTCCCAGTTAGTATTGCTTCTGCAAATAATGATGCCTGTGTGTTCGGGATATTGATGATGTAGTTGGATGAAGTCTCGGCGATTCATGGTTAAAACGGCTCGGTTTAGATTAATGGCGAACTGTAGTACCTCACGATCGGGAATTTTCTGATCGGCTTTTCCTGCTTCTTGAACTGTTAGGATATCATGCCCTAAATTCCGCAAAATCTTCACGACGGGTAAGGGAAACTGCTCATCTGCATAAAGTTGAGCCATTATTCTGCCTCATTTTCCTTAATGGCAGTGGTGATTTCTTCGGGGTGGATTTCGGTATACATCCAAGCATTGGCTAAGTCGATCGCATTCAAGGTAGGGTAGGCTTCTAAGATTTTGGCATCGCTCAAGCCTTGATGATGATAACTAACCAATAACCAAACTGGAATTCTGGTGCTACGAATACAAGCATCTCCGCCACACACACCGGGATTTTTCTCAATGCCATGCCAGCCATTGGGCAGACTGTTAAGGATGAGTTGAATTGCCTGGTTTTTTTCGGTGGCGGAAAGGGCAAGGAGTTGGGGTTCTAATTCTTTCAGGGTCATATTTTCGGCTCCTCAACTTTCTCTATGTTGCAGTTCCGGTAATTCTTTTCGTTTGTCAATGCGATCGCTAATCTTTTGCTGGATACGGCGACGGCGATGGCAAAGTCAATGTCTTTAATAGTTTAATCCAGTAGCCGAGCAAACAAACTCTCTAGGGTAATGTCAACCAATCTAGAGGAAGGTTATATTAAGTTTTACTAATATTCTTGATTATTTATATCTATGTTTTCTAGAGTACCAAACTCGCCATCGATCGAGTGTTATGTTGAAACTGCCTTGAAATTGCCTTGAGAGGATGAGAATGAGTGGTTGGGGTAACTGATTTTTCTAGGATAATTTGTACTTTTGTATACTATAGTAGAAATATATCAAAACCTTTTAAATAGAAAACTACACAAAACCCATTAACCACCAAATAAACCAAAGGACGAGTGCAGGAGTGAAGCAAGAACCCGTGACTTCTTTTTCTCGATCGCAACCAATGTTGCAGCGCTACGATGCCCAAGAAATCGCCCGACAATACCAATGGCGATGGGGGAAACTAATTATTCGTGGGATGACAATTTTTTGGCGCTGTGCCTTGTTTGCCTGGGGATTGCAGCTAGATAAATGGACAAACCAACTAGAAGCCCATAAGCTCAAACGTGCTGCCCAGTTGCGCCATCTTCTAACTCACCTCGGACCCACCTTTATTAAAGTCGGACAGGCTCTCTCCACTCGTCCCGATCTTGTCCCCAAGGATTATTTGGATGAATTGATCAAACTTCAAGACCAACTACCACCCTTTCCTAGTTCGATCGCCTTCCAGATGATTCAGCAGGAGTTGGGCAGTCACCCCGAAGATATCTTCAGTGAAATTTCTGCACAGCCAGTGGCAGCAGCTAGTTTGGGGCAGGTATACCAAGGTCGGCTCTACTCTGGGGAAAGTGTTGCCATCAAAGTCCAACGCCCAAACCTCTTGCCCGTGATCACCCTCGATTTGTATCTGATGCGCTGGACGGCGGGGTGGATTGGCAAGTGGCTACCATTAAACTTAGGGCATGACCTGTCCATGATCGTCGATGAATTTGGCACCAAGCTGTTTGAAGAAATCGACTATATCAATGAGGGCAGAAATGCCGAGCGATTTGCTGGTTATTTTGAAGATGATCCTACGGTAAAAGTCCCCCTTATTTATTGGAACTATACAAGTCGGCGAGTCTTGACCCTAGAGTGGATCAATGGCTGCAAGCTGACGGATTCTCAAGCGATCTGTCGAGAAGGCATGGACTCCGATAACTTAATTAAAATTGGGGTGACTTCTGGGTTGCGTCAATTATTGGAGTTTGGCTTTTTCCATGCCGATCCCCACCCCGGCAATCTGTTTGCCCTCCGCCCCCAATGCCCCGTAGATGGAAACGAACAGGTAGAAGCATGGCATAAGGAAACCATGGCTTTTATTGATTTTGGGATGATGGATCAACTAGATGAAGGCACAAAAGAAAATCTCGTAGATGCGTTGGTGTACTTGATCAATAAGGATTACCTAGCTTTGGCACGGGTATTTATAGATTTGGGTTTCTTGGCTCCGGGAACAGATATTGCCCCGATCGTCCCCGCTTTGGAATCAGTTCTGGGTAATGTCATGGGCGAGAAAGTTGTTGATTTTAACTTCAAAACTATCACCGACCAGTTCTCGGAGTTGATGTTTGATTATCCCTTCCGCATCCCCGCCAAGTTTGCCTTGATCATTCGCTCTTTGATTACCCAAGAAGGGCTGGCTCTGACCATGAATCCAGAGTTTAAGATTGTGGAAGTGGCCTATCCCTACGTTGCCCAGAGATTATTAACAGGAGAATCGCCCCAGCTACGGCGCAGGTTAATTGATATTCTCTTTAAGGATGGGAAATTCCAGTGGCAAAGGTTGGAGAATTTGATTGCGATCGCTCGATCGAATGAAGGCTTTGATCTACTCCCCACGGCGGGAATTGGTTTGCAATACCTAATGTCGGAAGAAGGAAAACTCCTCCGGCGGCAACTAGTATTAGCCCTCACAGAGGACGATCGACTCCACACTGCCGAAGTTCAAAGACTCTGGGATTTGATCAAAGATGACATCCAACCCAGTAAACTATTTGGTGTAGCTTGGTCTGCCTTCAGCGACTTCTCTACCGAAAATATCGCCGCCCTCCTGCCCATCCCGGCAATGCGCTAGGGCTTTTGGCTGATCAGCTCAATTATTTACTCAAATTTGATAATTCCCCGTACTTTCGGAAAATTCTATGCCCATGTTTTTTGATCCTCCATACTTTTTGTTGTTTTTCGGCTTATTCGCTGGTCTCACCTCTGGCATTGCTTTTCAGGCTACCCTGAAGGAACAGGCTATGGCTTGGAAAACCAATCGATCGACCCGGAGTATTGCTCAGATGCGGAGTATCCAGCTAAAACTACCTTTTTGGGGAATCACCATTGGCATCGCTATTTTTCTGACGGCGGGGTTAGAAGTATTTGGCTTCCCGCCCATTCTTGCCTTTGGGGTCGCCATTCCTTTAACCACTGTTAGTAGCCTCTTTATCTGGTTACAATTGGGGAGTATGCTCAAACAAATTGAAACTGGTGGATTTAAGGTTCTTGACCTAGATTCCTTTGAATAATTCATGACTGTCCTTGCAAAAAAACGTAGACCCAAATCCAAGCGCCGGAACCTTTTATTTGAGAAGGTAATGGCGATAATCACCGTAGCTAATCTGGGCTTAGTTTTATTTGATCTAAGTTATATTCCGTGGCGAAATTTTTATTTATTTAATATTGGTGGTTTGCGGATCGAACTCTTTGGTTTTCAAGCCCAAATTCCCCGAATTACCGATATTTATGATCCTATTAAAGGGATTGAACCCTACCGAGATACGGTTGCTTACCTAGAGAAAGTAGAGCAGTTAAAAGCAGAAGTGGCAGATCAGGGGTTGCGATCAACCCAAGTGACATCGACCTTGGCAGAGTTGCGGGAACTTAGTAATCAAATGGTTGATACTAATCCTTTTGCCTTGGCTGACAAAACTGGAACCCTAGAGCGGATTAAAAACCGGATGCGATCGAGGATCGGGACAGATTCTTCCAAGGGTGCTTTTGATGAATTTTGGAGCCAGCCCTACCTATCCCAAGCTGGTTTCCTAGAAGAAATGAGCTTCTTTGATGAACAAATCAAACGCCCAATCCAGACTAATTATTTCCGACAAATTGGAGAAACTGGGAGCTTTGTCGATCGCTTTTTCTTTTTAGATATCTGGTTTATGAGTCTCATGGCGATCGAGATTGCCTTAAGGATTTTTTATATCCACAAAAGTAAAAATTTAAGTTGGGCTGAGGCAGCTTCGTGGCGGTGGTACGATATTTTTCTAGTTCTACCTTTTTATCAATTTCTAAGAATTATCCCTGTCCTATTTCGGCTACACAAGGCAGAATTAATTGATCTTCAGGTGATTAACCAGCAACTCCATGCTAGTTTCTTAGCAGCTTTTTCTGAGGAAATTACCCAGACCGTAATTGTGCGCGTAGTATCCCAGATGCAAGAATCAGTAAAGCAAGTAGATGTGAAACAGTTGCTAACGGCGGGATCAGAAAATAAGTATATTGATATTAACAATACTAACGAGGTGGCGGCGATCGCTAGTATTGTCATGCAAACCACCGTAGAAGATATCCTGCCCCAACTGCGCCCAGATATTGAAGCTCTCCTCAAACATACTACAGAAACCGCCCTCCAACAAGTATTTGTCTACAAAGGAGTTGCCCAAATTCCCGGTTTAGGTTCTATCCAGCAACAGTTAACTGAACAAGTAGTCCTGCAAATTTCCCAGAGTCTATTTCATACTCTCAAAAATATGCCCCAAGTGGACGATCAGACTACCCAACTAGCTCAAAATCTGACGAAGAAACTCAATCAAATATTACTCCAAGAAGCCCGTAATAATAAAAGTGTAAATAAGGTTAAATCTTTATTAATTGACCTCCTAGAAGAGATTAAAATCAATTATGTGCAGCGTCTTTCTCAAGAGGAATGGGAAGAAATTCTTACAGAAACTCAGGCGATTACAAAATCCAATCAAAAGACTTTTTAGGATTGAGTTAATGCAACTTTTATTGGCGGGAGCTGATTTCTAAATACACTAGCAAGGCATTAACATCCGCCGGATTTACGCCCCCAGTCCGGGAAGCCTGCCCGATCGTCAGTGGTCTGACCTTGGTGAGTTTTTCTCTGGATTCTTTCGAGAGGGTTTCAATGCTGTGATAGTCCAAATCTGGGGGCAAAGCTCGGTGTTCATGCTTGGCGACTTGATCGATCTGGTGCTGCTGACGGTGGAGATAGCCAGAATATTTCAGGTCAATTTCCGTGCTTTCCCGTTCCGCAAGGTTGAGTTGGGGATTGCTTAAACCGTAGGTATCTAAATCTGCATAGTGAAAACCGGGACGGCGCAGGAGTTCCCCCAAGGTAATGGAGCCTTTGATCACTTGCTGGGTTTCTATGGTAATTAATTTCCCCAGTTCTTCCTGTTCCTTAACTCTGGTGGTGTAGAGGCGTTCTTTTTCGGCGGCAATGTTGGCTAATTTATTAGTAAAAAGTTCCCAGCGGCGATCGTCCACCAAGCCAATTTCTCGACCAAGGGGAGTCAAACGTTGATCGGCATTATCAGAACGCAATAGGAGGCGGTATTCCGATCGACTCGTCAGCATCCGGTAAGGCTCCCGCAGATCCTTGGTACACAGGTCATCAATCAGGGTTCCCAAATAGCTCTGCTCCCGTGGAAAGATAATCATTTCCTTGCCTTGAGCTAACCTCGCCGCATTGATCCCCGCCACTAACCCCTGAGCCGCCGCTTCTTCGTAGCCTGTAGTCCCATTAATCTGTCCGGCACAAAATAACCCCTCAATTTTTTTGGTCATTAAAGTCGGATAGCACTGGGTAGCTGGTAGATAGTCATAGTCCACAGCGTAGGCGGGGCGGAGCATCGTGCAATGTTCTAACCCCGGCAGGGTGCGGAGGAGTTGGAGTTGAATACTTTCTGGCAAGCCCGTGGAAAAACCTTGGATGTATAACTCTGGAATATCCCTGCCCTCTGGCTCAATAAAAATTTGATGACTTTCTTTATCAGCAAAGCGAACGATTTTATCTTCAATACTGGGGCAGTAGCGGGGTCCCTTGGCATCGACCCAACCGCCATAAACAGGGGAAAGATGGAGATTATCCCGAATTAACTGATGGGTGGCTGGGGTTGTCCGGGTCAGGTAACAGGGCATTTGCTCCCGTTCTATCCAGACTTGGGGATCAAAGCTAAACCAGCGCACTTGAGTATCACCGGGTTGGGGTTCGAGCTTGGTGTAATCGAGCGATCGCTTATCTACTCGGGCGGGGGTTCCAGTTTTTAATCTTCCGGTTTCAAACCCTAGTTGATTCAAGGTTTCCGTCAATCCTGTCGCTGCAAATTCTCCAGCTCGACCCGCCGCCATGGATTTATTCCCCACCCAGATCACACCGCCCAGAAAAGTCCCCGTGGTCAACACCACCGCCTTGCAACCAAAGGCAACTCCAAAATAGGTCGCCACCCCTGCTATTTCCCCGTTGCTACCAAGGACAATATCCGTCACCATGCCTTCCCGCACCGAGAGATTTGGCTCGTTTTCAATGATGGTTTTCATAATGGCAGCGTATTCTCGCTTATCTGTCTGCGCCCGCAACGCCCACACCGCCGGACCACGGGAAGCATTCAACACCCGCTTTTGCAGATAAGTCCGATCGGCCATTTTGCCAATTTCTCCCCCTAGGGCATCGACTTCGTGGGTAAGCTGAGATTTTGCCGGGCCGCCTACGGCTGGATTACAGGGCTGCCACGCAATTTTATCGAGGTTTAAGGTCAACAACATCGTCCGACACCCCAACCGAGCTGCTGCCAAGGCTGCCTCACAACCCGCATGACCAGCCCCGACAATAATTACTTCAAATTCATCCTGAAAATCAACGGCAGCTTTTTGCAGCATAGGTTCAACAATTTTTACTTTCTAAAAGACTTTCTAAATTTTTTTCTTCTAGTTTAACTTACTCCCAAAGTCCCTGCTCGCAGGTTGCAAAAATTCTAGAAGCTATCGGGGCGTTAGGTAGAGTAAATCCCCGGATTGATTTTCAGGAAAACACTCTGTTATACTCAGGTATAAATAAGAATCTTTCTCAATAATTTCTAAGTATTTTTGGAAGTATGCAGAAAAAAATATCGGCAATTTATCGCCACTTCTATATCTACTGCTGTCGATCGATCCCAACGATTAATCCTGTGCAGATTGCGATCGCTGCGGGGATCAGTCTCTCTCTCCTAGCGGGGCTGGTGGTGTGGCAGTATGAAAAAAGTCGTCTCCGGGATCAGATCGATCGAACAGCAACTCGCCTTTCTATTACTCTCCAACGTCGGATTGAGCCAATATTTTCTGCTCAAGATCATCCCCAAGAGCTATTTTCGCCTCTGCCTAGCGACCCAGCCAATTCAATTCTCTCCCGTCTCCTTCAAGAATCTGATCAAGAAATTGATCTAAGAAATTTGACTCTGTATCTTTACAACCAAGACTCGGCTAAATTTGTGCTGCCAGTAGGAGTTATGCCTCAAATACCAGAATCAGCAGATCAATACAAACCCAACCGAGAAGGACGTAATTTTGTCTTGATTTATGACCCTAAAACTAAGGCATCGGTAATTACAAAAGAGCCAAGGGAAAACTTAAATATTGAATTTCATACCTTGTGTCAGGATGACTGGTCGAAATGCTCTCGGAGTTTAGATATGAATGCCTATGATACTTGGGAAATACTTTTAATCCCGAAATTAAGCTATGGAGATTATCGGCATTATCAGGCTTTAATCATCGTAGTTGGTTGTGGCTTATTATTAACAACTCTATTAGTTAACTATCTCACAACTTCTATTCAGTATACGAATAAAATTGAAGAAACTATTCAAGAAAAAATCCAACAAGCCGATCGCCTAAAAAAGGCATTAATGGATTTGCAATTAACTCAATCGCAGTTAATTCAAGCCGAAAAAATGTCGAGCTTGGGACAACTAGTAGCAGGGGTAGCCCATGAGATTAACAATCCCGTTAATTTTATTCATGGCAATCTTGCTCATATTAAAGGCTATACCGAGGATTTATTATCATTAATTGGTTTATATCAACAGGGATTAGCTCCGACAGATAGCCAAGTATTGGCATATATTAAAGATATTGATTTAGATTTTATTTTACAAGATATTCCTGATGTTTTAGAGTCGATGAAAATTGGCACAGACCGAATTCGGCAAATTGTTTTAACTCTACGAAATTTCTCTCGATTGGATGAGTCCGAAATGAAGCCCGTGGATATTCGGGAAGGTATTGATAGTACATTGTTAATTCTCAAAAGCCGCCTGAAGGGTTATGGGGATATGACAGATATTGAGATTATCAAAAACTATGGGGAAGTGCCGCCTGTGGATTGTTATGCGGGGCAATTAAATCAAGTATTCATGAATATAATTAGTAATGCGATCGATGCGCTGCGAGAATGGGATCGATCGAGGGAACCGGAAGATATGCTGGAAAATCCTAGTGCAATTACAATTACAACTCGAGTTGTTGAGATGGGTGATTATAGTAGAGCAGTGATCAGTATTAAGGATAATGGAACGGGGATTCCTGATGATATTAAAAATCGTCTTTTTGATCCTTTTTTTACTACCAAACAAGTAGGTTCGGGAACAGGATTAGGATTATCTATTAGCTATCAAATTATAACTGAGAAGCACGGTGGACAACTATCCTGTGTTTCTACTCCGGGGCAGGGAGCAGAATTTATCATTGAAATCCCTCTCAAGTTGGGTTAGCAACACAAATATAGGGGAAATTATCATAAAATAAATTATCATAAAATAGTCTTATCAATTAATTATTAATTTCCATGCTGACCCTAGGCGTAAATATTGACCACGTAGCAACTATTCGACAAGCTAGACAAACTATTGAACCAGACCCCGTAGCGGCAGCAGTGTTGGCAGAATTGGGGGGAGCCGATGGGATCACCGTCCATCTGCGAGAAGACCGTCGCCATATCCAAGACCGGGATGTGCGCCTGTTGCGGGAAACTGTGCAAACCCACCTCAACTTAGAGATGGCTGCCACCGATGAGATGGTCTCGATCGCCCTCAACCTTAAACCCGATTATGTCACCCTAGTGCCAGAAAAACGTCAAGAAGTAACTACCGAGGGCGGTCTAGATGTGGCGGGGCAACTGCTGAGAATGCAGGAAATTGTCGATAAGCTCCAGAGTGCGGAGATTCCCGTGAGCCTCTTTATTGATGCTGACACCCCTCAACTAGAGGCAGCCCAAAAAACCCAAGCAAAGTTTATTGAACTCCACACCGGGCGCTATGCCGAAGCCAAAACCGCCGCCGATCGAGCATGGGAGTTGGGAGTCCTTACCAGAGGTACAGAGGAAGCGATCGCCCTCGGTCTGCGAGTTAATGCGGGGCATGGTTTAACCTACCAAAATGTCCACCCTGTTGCCTGTATTCCGGGTATGGAAGAACTAAACATCGGGCATACGATCGTCAGTCGAGCCGTCTTAGTCGGCATGGAGCGGGCTGTGCGGGATATGAAGTTGGCGATGCTGGGAAGGTAGGGAAGGAGGAGGTAAAGGAGGTAAGGGGAGGTAAAGGAGGTAGAGGAGGGATGCCTAATAGTTAACGTGAGTTCAGGATAAAAAATACCCTTGATCCATTTCCCGAAAACAGCAGCCATTATTGGCGGTTGAGCGTAGTCAAAGCCTTGACCACTGAGTTATTAAGCCAGATTACTTCTCTTGGGGGTGATATTTTGGGGCGGCGGTGGTGGTGGTGGGGGCTTGCGATGGCTTTGTTGTGGACTTTGTTGTGGACTTTGTTGTGGGCTTTGGGGTTTGCCTAGGGAGATCGAAGAAGTGATCATACTTTCATAAATTAAAATCGGTCGATCGATCCCCTTGAACCGATGCTCTCCCAAAAGTTGAAAATTTTCTTTGGCACTATCCAACTGGTTATAGGTAACTTCACTGACAACGCACTTCCCCGGTGGACAGATACCTTCCATGCGGGAGGCTAGGTTAATGGTTCCCCCCAGCGCCGTGTAGTCCACCCGTTGAGAACTGCCCAAATCTCCCACTACAGCTTTACCACTATTTACAGCAATGCGGAGTTCTAGGGGTTCCGAAAGCACATGATGGGCATTGAGTCGGGCGAGGCGGCGGAGCATTCCTTGGGCAGCTTGGGTCGCCCGGAGTGCATGATCAACTTGGGGTTCTGGAGCTCCAAAAAAAGCCATAATACAATCCCCAATAAATTTATCGAGGGTTCCCCCCACCATAAATACTTCTTGGAGCATTTCTTCAAAAAAGGCATTAAGCAGAGAAGAAATTTCTTTAGGGCTGAGGCGCTCAGAGAGGGCAGTGAAGCCGACAATATCTGCAAAGAGGATACTGATATCAAATTCGGCTGGGACAATCCGGCTATCAACCAAACCAGAAGTTTTCATCATCTGCTGCACCACCGAGGGGGAATGGTAGCGCTCTAGACTCCGGCGGATGGTTTCTTCTTGACGGAGTTGTCGGGTCAGGAGCCAGCGTTGCACGGCCGAGGCTACAAGATTTGCCAGGGTCGAAAAAAAGCTTAGGTCTTCCTCCCCACCTTGGTGCCAGTCATGGATTGCGGAGGGGGCATCAGCGTAGAGAACCCCAAAAATTTTATTTTCATCCCAGAGAGGTACAGCTAAGGCACTACAAATCCCCTTGGCAAGAATACTATTTTCTCCTTGGAAGCGATCGTCCACCTGGGCATTGGCAGTCTTGATGGCTATTTGGTCACTAAAAACCGCCTGACAGATAGTGTGGCTAATCCACTGGTCATCAGCAATCATATTAACTTCGTGGCTCGTATCCCGTCCCGCTGCATTCAGGAGTTCTAGCTTCCCAGTAGCAGTGACATCGACCAGTAGAGCCAAGCGATCGATATCCTTGAGTTCTCGAAACACAACTTCCTTCACCTGAGAAAAAATTGCTTCAATGGATTCTGCCGAGTTCAGGGCTTTAGCAATATTTACCAATTCCTTGAGGCGGTCGATCGCCCGTTCGGGAGTTGCCGACTGGTCATCAGGATCCTCGGCTTGCAACCATTGCTCCTGTAAATACTTCACATCTCGGATAATCGTCAAACCCTCTGTAGACATATCACGAGCCACATCCCGGGGCGGCTTCATTAGCATCACATACATACCCACATTGCCAATCTGCAAAAAATCCCCATCCCGAATCTTCTGGGGTGCAGAAATAATCGTGTCGTTCAGCTTGGTGCCATTAGTGCTGCCCAAATCCTCAACAATCCAAGTTCCAGAATGGGAGCCACTCAACCGTGCATGGTAGCGGGATACCTCAATGTAGATCAGGGGCAGATCACACTCTGGTAATCGCCCAATCACAAAAGGATTCTTATCTACTTTGATAATTTTCTCTGCAAATCCTTCGATGTGGATACGCAGGCTAAGTTCTCCCATAGAAATTAAACCTCACTAATTGAGTTGGGTAGATTACGGAACTCTACTTAAATCCCATCTCTCCTGACCATTATTTTTCTGGACTATCGCTATTCTAATTTAGGTTGAGAGTACCTCGATAATTAATGCTCTCAAATTAACATCTGCAAACTAAAACCTGCAAGTTGATACCCTCAAGCCAAGTCCCTCAAACCCAATAGCCTTGGGTATAACCTTGGGAATAATCAACTCGACTATTTAGAAAACATCCAAGAATACTATTGATAATTTCCTCTACTCAGAGTTAATTCAGGAGGAATTATTTTGAATGGCTGGGGGACACAAAGTATTCCAGAAAAAATATTATGGGAACATCAAGATACTCTGAAAAGATGCAATAATCCTGAATCGGCAAGGCTGGAGTATTTTAACTTAGGCCTAAAAACAGTATAGTTTATCCTCTAGGGCGTTGTCCTACTCCAGCTTGTTTGTCAATAGTTTTGCTTAGGTAGGGAGAAAATATGGTGTCAGGGTTGCGGACGATCGAGGAAATTAACGAAAAGATTATCCAAAAAAAAGCCGTAGTGTGGACAGTGGCAGAGGTGAAGGCAAGGGTAGGAGAGTTGGGCTGTGAAGCGATCGCCTCCCAAGTCGATGTGGTGACTACGGGAACCTTTGAACCCATGGAATCTTCTGGTGCGATGATCAATCTGGGGCATACGGATCCGCCTATCAATATTCGTTCCTGCTGGCTCGATGGGGTGGCTGCCTACGCTGGGTTTGGGGCAGTGGATTTGTACCTAGGGGCAACTCAGCTTTGTGAAACTGGGGATGGGGAAGATTTTCGGGAACGGGGTGGCGGGCATGTGATCGAGGATTTGGTGGCGGGTTTGGCAGTGCCATTGCGGGCGATCGGGCAGGTGAGTGATTGTTATCCCCGTTCTAGCTTGGAAACCACCATTACTAAAGATAAAATCAATCAGTTTTACCTCTACAATCCCCGGAATTTGTACCAAAATTTTATTGTCGGTGTCAACGGTGGCGATCGACCCCTATTTACCTACCTTGGACCTCTGCAACCCCAGTTAGGCAATGCGGTGTATTCCAATCCGGGAGCAATTTCGCCATTGTTGAATGACCCAGACCTAAATCTAGTCGGCATTGGTACACGGATTTTCCTAGGAGGTGCGATCGGCTACGTAACTTGGGAAGGAACTCAACATTTTCCTTTGCAAAAGCGCCTAGAAAACCATACTCCCATTGGACCGGCAGCGACCTTAGCTCTGATTGGGGATGCTAAAGCCATGAATACTCAGTGGGTACGAGGCTGTTATTTCAAAAACTACGGTTCTTCATTAATGTTGGGGGTGGGGGTTCCCTTGCCTGTCCTCAATCCTGAAGTGATCCGCCGTTGTGCTGTCCAAGATCAAGAGGTGGTGGCTCCAGTGGTCGATTTTTCCATTCCCCGCCGGGTGCGTCCTACCTTTGGTTTAGTTACCTATGCTCAATTGAAATCTGGGAAAATTACCCTCAACGGTAAAACGATCCGGGTGGCTCCCTTGGCAAGTATTGCTCGATCGCTCCAAGTTGCCGAAGAACTCAAAAAATGGATCCTCGCTGGTGAGTTTACCCTCACGGAACCCGTCGCCCCCATTCCCCTCGATCGAGCCTTTCTGCCCCAAGAGCGCTGGGGTGGAGACATCTCTCTGGAGTAAAGATCAATTAGATGCCTGACTATCAGCTTGATTATTTGCCGGATTATTAAGGAGGGTAGTATCTTCGTAAAGATCAACAAAGGATACACCCAAGTCAAGACTTTTGATTGTGATAGCCAAATCAGTAGGCGTGTAAGTCTGAAAAAGCCAGCCTTCTTGAGAATGACGGCGAAAAATTTCTACCCGTGGGGATTTGGTGTTGACTAAAATATATTCTTCTAAACTATCTAGGGTTTGGTAATTATAGAATTTATCACCTCGATCGAAGGATTCAGTACTATCAGAAAGAACTTCGACAATTAACTTAGGAAAACGCTTATAGGTAGGGGTTTCCCGGTCTTGGGGATCACAGGTAACAAGGAGATCAGGATAATAAAAGCAATTACATCTTTCGAGACGGGCTTTGATATCAAGGAAATATACTCGGCAATCTGTCCCTCGGAGGTGATTACGAATGAGCATAACTATATTGCCCACGATTGTATTATGGGTATCCGTAGTCCCAGCCATAGCATAGACTTCCCCGTCCATATATTCGTGTTTGACAAGACTCTGGGCTTCTAATCCAAGGTATTCATCGACATTCAGGCGTTGATAATGATCTGAAAGAGCTATCATAGTTTGGATATTTATATTGAATAGTTATTTGAATATAGCAGTCTAAATCATTCTCCCAATTACTCAATGTCTTGCCATTTTTTGGCGATCGTAAACCTTTCTAGATGATTCATGTTGGTTGTTGCTACCACTACAGGGAGGCGATCTTCCAACTCCTCTGCAATTAAATATGCTTGAGCCGCTAAAATTACATCTCCATCCAGAGCATCGGGACTTGCGGTAGGTTTCCCAGCCCGTCGTGATTCTGCCCAAAGTTCCGCCGCCTTAAGCATAGTTTTTGTTGTCAGAGGCAAATATTGAAATTTAGCTTTGAGAGTGTCTAAACGCCTGAGTCCCTTCTGCTTGTCTGCCCGTAGCAACTCTCGCCTTAATTCATAATCAACAATTTCAGGCACGATCAATGTATATCTTTTGTCAGTAAGTCCTTCTGCCCAGTATCGACATTCCAAATTTTCGGGTGAAGAATTGGGGTTTGATAATATTCCTAGAGGACCCGAATCAAGTAAAACAATCATTGTAAATCCGATAGTGGATTCTCAGAAAATGAACCTTCAGAGGGAAAGTCATCCCTTAATGCTTTCTGAAGATAGGTAAAGGTTTCTCTTTGTTCTTCTGCATCATATTCCCTCTCCCATTCAGTGAACATATCTCTAATAGATTGGGCTTGTCTGGCGATTTCCTCTGGAGTTCTTTCTAGCAATATATACTGACCTTCAGAGTTTAGATAGGGTTTCTTGCTGGCAGAATTATCTAAATCCTTGCTAGTTGATTGGTTAGACCATTTTTGAAGTTCGGCAGCAACAACTTCACCAATCAAAATTTTAAGGTCATCAACAGTCATATCTGTTAATTTTGGCTTGCCAGTTATGACCTCCTCGCTAATATCTTCTTTCATCATTTTTATAGTCTCATTGACGATAGACATTACATCTAGATCGTCTAGATCATCAGGATTGGGTGGGCTTGTGGGCGTATCTGCTGATTTTTTCCTTGTCATCGCTCTACCTCCCTCATTGTCTGAAGCATTATTGTCTGAAATATTATCTGAAGTAATTGCTAACCCCATCTTAACCCATAGCATTACCTGTAGGATTCAGTGCAGATTAGGGAGAGATGGTTCTTGAGCCTTGTCGAAGGATTGATTTTTCGGGCGATCGCTCCTAGAATTTATAATTAGGGCTTACCTTGCAATACTTAATATATCTACCCCGAACCTAAACCTGTGACAGACTCTAAAAGCTACAAAGATACAGTAAATCTTCCCCAAACTAAATTTGATATGCGGGCCAATGCTACCAAGCGGGAGCCGGAAATTCAGCAGTTTTGGGCAGAAAAAAGTATTTATGAGAACCTGTCCCAGCATAACTCTGGGGAAATTTTTGTCCTCCACGATGGGCCTCCCTACGCCAATGGCACGCTGCACATGGGACATGCTCTGAATAAAATCTTGAAGGACATTATCAACAAGTACCAACTATTGCGGGGCAGAAAAGCTCGTTATACCCCTGGTTGGGATTGTCATGGGCTACCGATCGAGCAGAAAGTCCTCCAACAAATGCCCCCCGGCGAAGCCAAAAATCTTACGGCTATGCAGATTCGCCAAAAAGCTAGGGAGTTTGCTCTGGCGACAGTGCAAGAACAATCCAAGGGATTCCAACGCTACGGGGTGTGGGGCAATTGGGAGAACCCTTACCTGACCCTGACGGCAGACTACGAAGCCGCCCAGATTGGGGTGTTTGGGCAGATGGTATTGAAAGGTTATATTTATCGGGGATTTAAGCCCGTTCATTGGAGTCCTACTTCCCAAACTGCCCTTGCTGAAGCCGAACTAGAATATCCCGATGATTACCAATCCCGGAGTATCTACGTTGCTTTTGCGGTGACAAAACTAGCCGATACTGCCCAAGCATTGCAACCTTATCTAGATAGTCTGGGGGTTGCCATCTGGACGACTACGCCCTGGACAATTCCGGCAAACTTGGCGGTGGCAGTGAATCCCAGCTTGGATTACGTGGTCGTAGAAGTGGGAACTCCAGTGCATAGCACCAACTTTAAGTATCTGCTGGTTGCTAAAGCTCTAGTGGAGAAATTAGAGGCAAAATTTGGGACGAGTTTGACGGTTAAGGCAACAATTAAGGGTCAGGATTTAGAATTTTCTACCTACCAGCATCCTTTATTTGAACGCACCAGCCCGATCGTGATTGGGGGCGAGTATGTCACTACCGAATCGGGGACAGGCTTAGTCCACACAGCTCCCGGACATGGGGAAGATGACTTCAAAGTCGGTAAGCGCTATAATTTGCCAGTCCTCTGTCCCGTGGATGCCAGGGGCGATTTCACCGATGAGGCGGGGCAGTTTGCGGGGTTAAATGTCCTGAAAGATGCCAATGGGGGCGTAATCGAAGCTCTGATCACCGCCGGAGCTTTACTCCAAGAAGAAATGTATGCCCACCGCTATCCCCACGATTGGCGCACCAAGAAACCCACTATTTTCCGGGCGACAGAACAATGGTTTGCCTCGGTGGCAGGATTTCGAGAAGAAGCTCTGGCTGCCATTAAATCCGTGCGGTGGATTCCAGCCATGGGGGAAAATCGGATCACGGCGATGGTGGGCGATCGCTCTGACTGGTGTATTTCTCGGCAGCGCAGTTGGGGTGTGCCAATCCCAGTATTTTATGATGAGGAAACTGGGGAGCCATTGCTGACGGAAGAGACGATTAATAATGTGCAGCGAATCTTTGCAGAGAAAGGTTCCGATGCGTGGTGGGAATTATCTGTGGCGGAGTTATTGCCCCCCAGCTATCGAGACAATGGCAAGACCTACCGCAAAGGCATGGACACTATGGATGTGTGGTTTGATTCCGGCTCCTCTTGGGCAGCGGTGGCTGATCAACGGGCGGACTTGGTTTATCCCGTGGATATGTATCTCGAAGGCTCCGATCAACACCGGGGCTGGTTCCAGTCGAGCCTCCTCACCAGTGTGGCAACCCACAATCAAGCACCCTACAAAACTGTTTTGACCCACGGCTTTGTTTTGGATGAGCAGGGTAGAAAAATGAGTAAATCCTTAGGGAATATTGTAGATCCTCAAGTAATTATTGATGGGGGCAAAGACCAGAAAAAAGACCCGCCCTACGGTGCTGATGTGTTGAGATTGTGGGCTTCTTCTGTGGATTATTCTTCAGATATGTCGATCGGCAAAACCAGCCTGAAGCAAATGGGGGATGTGCGGGGGAAAATTCGCAATACTGCCCGGTTCCTCTTGGGAAATCTTCACGACTTTGATCCGGCGAAAGATGCGGTTGCCTACGCTGACCTGCCGGAGATCGATCGCTACATGTTGCACCGAATGACAGAAGTATTTACGGAAGTGACGGCAGCTTTTGACAGTTTCCAGTTCTTTAAGTTTTTCCAAACCGTACAAAATTTTTGTGTGGTGGATTTATCTAATTTCTATCTAGATATTGCCAAGGATCGTCTTTATATCAGTGCCTTAGATTCGCCCCGGCGGCGGAGTTGCCAGACTGTTCTGTCTATCGCTGTAGAAAACCTCGCTCGGTCGATCGCCCCCGTCCTTTCCCATATGGCAGAGGATATCTGGCAGTATTTACCCTACGCCACTCCCTTTGAGTCGGTGTTTCAGTCGGGCTGGGTTGATTTTGATCCGGCATGGCAACAACCAGACCTAGGCAGCACTTGGGAAAAGTTACGCCAAATCCGCACGGAAGTGAATAAGGTCATGGAACAGGCCAGGGCAGAAAAACTGATTGGTTCTTCCCTCGAAGCGAAGGTTTTGCTTTATGTGGCTGATGCAGAACTGAAGACAAAGTTAGACCAGCTTAACCCCATTGATCCTCTGACCGGGAACCGAGTAGATCAGTTACGCTACCTCTTAATTGCTTCTCAAGTCGAAATTGTGGCAACCCCGGAACTAGCACAGACGGCGGGCTATCATTCCCAAACGGAAAAACTGGCAGTGGGAATTAGCAAAGCAGATGGCGAGAAGTGCGATCGATGCTGGAACTACTCTGATTATGTGGGGAAATCTAGCGAACATCCGGCGGTGTGCGATCGCTGTGAAGCTGCCCTTGCTGGGGAATTCTAATATCACTACCCGATCAACCAAAAAGCTTAAGTATAGGTTAAGAGGAGTAATGCATCAGATGCTTATATTTAATAGATATCTTAATGATTAATCTAGATTTCCCGTAATCTTTAGCCCAATGTTATTATTAGTAAAAGATCAAGCTCCATCAGGTTTGCAGACCCAACAGAGCTTGTTAAAAATCTCGCTGTTTAAAACTTTGAGTTTTTAAATAAATGGTTGTCGCCTATTATTTTAGCTCAAAGAACAGCGGTTTTCTATTCTATAAACGAAATAGGAGAGATCCCTGTGACCATAAATAATACCAATGCGGTGAAAGTAGCGATCGAGTCTACTTCTCCGATAAATCCTGATGCGCTATCGAATGCTCTTACTCCCGCCAGCAAAGCCCAGAATACGATCGAGGTTCCGCCTTCGGTGATTTCTGTCAACATCCCTACTGAACTAACTGAAAATATGAGTAACCCAATTACCCAGATAATTCTCGCTTTTGCTATGTTTAGTGCTTGTACCCAGTCGATTACTAGGTTGATTAATGCGTGGACTAGATTGATTTCAGTAGTATTCGATCGTCCAATCTCCGATAAAAAGTAAAAAGTTAAGAGAAAGTCTTGTGTAGAGTACTTTACTCTTTTTGGTAGTAATACAGCACTTTTCTAGTAAG
>JAIMKT010000132.1:3474-4985 GCA_020692245.1 Microcoleus sp. GA_180221_E-2-1-MAG-45_12 | reverse complement strand
ACGGACTTGGACTTCTGCTTGTAGGGGTGTGGTGGGGGGATCAATGGCAATCCAATTGAGACGAGAAATTGTACATTCTAGCTGACCCGCCGAGGTGCGATCGCCCACAATTACCCGATTATTAATCACATCCAAAGCAATGACATACAAAGGTTCTGGGGCAGCGATGCCTAAGCCCTTGCGTTGCCCGATGGTGTAGTGATGTACTCCTTGGTGTTGACCGAGGACTTTTCCGGTGCGATCGACAATATCCCCCGTTTTGGTTTGAATATATTTATCTAAAAATGTCTGCATAGAGCCGTGGGCTTCCACAAGGCACAGATCCTGACTCTCTGGCTTATCCGCAGTCTGCAACTCAAACTCTGCTGCCAGTTTTCTGGTTTCGGTTTTGGGGATTTCGCCTAGGGGAAATATGGTAGCTGCCAGCACTTCTTGGTTCAGGTCGTAGAGAAAATAGGATTGATCCTTGGAGAGATCGATCGCCCGCCGGAGTTGATAGCGTCCTGTGGTCGGGTCTTGGGTAATTCTGGCATAATGTCCCGTGGCAATTTTATCGATCCCTAGTTCGGTGCGAGCATAGGCAAGCATGGGGGCAAATTTCACCATTTTATTGCAGTTGGAACAGGGCAAGGGAGTAATCCCTGCCGCATAACCATCGACAAGATAATCCACAATATTTTTCTGGAACAATTCTCGGCTATCGACAATGTGATGGGGAATCCCCAACTGTTCACAAAGTTGAGCCGCATCCACCATGCCCTCAGAACAGCACTGCCCTTTGCCTTTCATCAACCACAGAGTTACTCCCACCACTCCATAGCCTTGATGCTGAAGAATAGTAGCAGCCGTGGAACTATCGACTCCACCGGAAAGCCCAACCACAACCTTGTCCATAGTCTAAAAATTATTACTTGAAATTATATTGCGTGAAATTACGTGAAATTATTGCGTGAAAAATATGAACTAATTTGGGGATTAATATATCTAGGTTAACACTGTCTCTGGGTTGCATCCTAGGAATAAATGACAAATCTTACTTTATTTAGTTTTTGCTTTCCAAAGGTAGGGAGGATTTAGGGAAAAAGATTTGAGGCTAGTGAATGATCAGCTTGAAGGATTAGCTTCAGTAATTTAGATCAGGGGGTCGGGGCAATCAGTGCGGTGAGGATCGATCGAGTAAATTGAGACAGTTACTAAAAATTACTAAAAATTTTCTGTGAGGAGTGGACTATGTGGCCTTTTTTGAAGACGGGGAAAAAGTTGATTTACGTGGTAGCTGCTAGTTTGGGGCTGGGGTTGGCGATCGTCTCTGGTCATCCTGCTCAAGCTGGGGGTGTGGTGGGGAATGGGACTCCAGCAAGTTGTAACGATGCAACCTTCAGTCAAGCCCTAGTCGGCGGCGGTGTAGTTACCTTTAACTGTGGGATTAACCCTGTAACCATTCGGGTGGGCGAAAAAGTGATCACAGCCAACACCACCATTGACGGAGCCGGAAATTTGATCACCCTAAG
>JAIMKT010000132.1:3168-3383 GCA_020692245.1 Microcoleus sp. GA_180221_E-2-1-MAG-45_12 | reverse complement strand
GGCGACGGGGGGGGAGTTTTTAGTGGTTTTCGAGGAGTCCTCACGGTGAATAACTGCACCTTCAACAATAATGTGTCTACCCAAGGGGGAACCTTTGACGGCGGCGGAGCTATTTATACCAAAAGTGAAAGCACCCTAGATATTAGCAATAGTCGCTTTACCAACAATCGAGCCAGTAATGGCGGGGCAATTAATAATCTGCTGAGTAATCTTAA
>JAIMKT010000132.1:0-3063 GCA_020692245.1 Microcoleus sp. GA_180221_E-2-1-MAG-45_12 | reverse complement strand
CCGGCGGACTCGCATGAGTAACAATGTTTCTGCCAATGAAGGCGGGGGGCTATTTGTCCAACTCTACGGGAACGATCGCCTAATTTTTGATCAAAATATCATCGCTCGGAATACTTCTAGTGGCACTCAGGGTGGTTCTGGCGGCGGGATTTTCATCTTGGGCAGTGGTGCGGGGACGACGGCAAATATCCAGACTAGTACTTTTTCTAGTAATACTGCCAGTGGTTTAGGCGGCGGTATTTGGTTGGGGAATGGCTTGAATGCTACCTTAACGAATAATACGATCGCCAACAATCAAGCTGTAAATGCTGATATCAACGGGGGACAAGGGGGCGGGGTCGCCGTGGTGAATAATGCCAGAGTGACCATCAACAACACCACGATCGCTAACAATTTTGCCAGTTCTTTCAACGGCGGTATGATTGGGAGTCCGGCAGTGACGATTAGGAATACGATCATTGCCAACAATCGGGCAGGAAATCCTTTTGGTATTCGCAATAACTGCTCGGCGCTGATGACCAACGGTGGGAATAATATTGAGTTTCCCCAACGCACTGCCGATGGTAATGATAGTAGCTGCGCCCAAGGGACGATCGTGGCAAATCCTCTCTTTGGAGCTTTTCTGAATAACGGTGGCACAACTCGGACGATCGCCCTGCAACCCGCTAGTCCGGCGGTGAATGGGGGGAACAATGCCACCTGTGCTGCCACTGACCAGAGAGGAGTTGCCAGACCTAGGGGCGGTATCTGTGATATCGGTGCTTTTGAACTGTAGATAGCAACCACTTATATTTAAGAACAAGGGGCTTAAGCCCCTTGCCTGCCTTGCCTGCCCCTACTCTAGGCTCTTTGCAGTAACCTATCTGAAAATTGATCACAGGATGATGAACTATGCCCTTAAGTTGGAATGAAATTAAGGATCGATCGATTGCTTTCTCCCAAGAATGGAAAGATGAAACTTCAGAAAGGGCGGAGGCGCAGACGTTCTGGAACAATTTTTTTAGTGTGTTTGGGATTTCTCGGCGACGGGTGGCAAGTTTTGAGCAACCTGTGAAGAAGTTGGATCATAAGCAGGGTTTTATTGATTTGCTCTGGAAGGGAGTGATTTTAGTTGAGCATAAATCTAGGGGTAAGAACCTCGACAAAGCTACTCAACAAGCAAAGGATTATTTTCCTAACCTGAAAGAAATTGAACTGCCAAGATATATTTTAGTTTCTGATTTTCAGAGGTTCCGACTTTATGATTTAGACACTGATACATCGACGGAATTTGAGTTAAAAGATTTTGTGAATTATGTCCATTTATTTGGGTTTATTGCTGGCTATGAAAAGCGAGTTTATAAGGATGAAGACCCGGTAAATATTAAGGCGGCAGAGTTGATGGGGCAGTTGCACGATCGCCTGAAGGAAATTGGCTACACGGGGCATGATTTAGAAGTGTATCTAGTGCGGTTATTATTTTGTTTGTTTGCTGATGATACGGGGATTTTTGAGAAGGGAATTTTTTGGCAATACATAGACCTAAATACCAAGGCAGATGGTAGCGATCTTGCCATGCACATCAGTTCGATTTTTCATGTTCTTAATACACCAAAAGAAAGGCGATTAAAAAATTTAGATGAAAGTTTACTCCAGTTTCCCTATGTAAATGGCAAGTTATTTGAGGAGTCTTTGCAACCAGCAGCGTTTGATAGCAAAATGCGAGAAATATTGCTGAAGGCTTGTGCTTTTGATTGGGGAAAGATTTCACCAGCGATTTTTGGCTCGATGTTTCAGGCGGTGATGAACCCGAAGGAAAGACGAAATTTGGGCGCTCATTATACTTCGGAGAAAAATATCCAAAAGTTGATTAAGCCGCTTTTTTTGGATGATTTATATACGGAGTTTGAGAAGGCGAAGGGGAATAGAGCTAGGTTATCGGAGTTTCATAAAAAGATTGCTAATCTCCATTTTCTTGATCCGGCTTGTGGTTGTGGGAATTTCTTGATTATTACTTATCGGGAGTTACGAGATTTAGAGATTTTTATTTTGTTGGAGTTGAATAAAAGTGGACAGTTGGAGATGGATGTTAGCTCGATTATTCAGGTGGATGTGGATCAGTTTGCGGGGATTGAATGCGATGAGTTTGCAGTGCGGATTGCGGAGGTGGCGATGTGGTTGATTGACCACCAGATGAATATTAAGGTGAGTAATGAGTTTGGGCAATATTATGCTCGGTTGCCATTGAAGAAAGCAGCTAAGATTATGTACGATAATTCATTAAAAATTGATTGGGAATCTGTTGTACCAAAAGAAAAATTAAATTTCATCCTAGGAAATCCTCCATTTGTAGGAGCAATGATTATGAATAATTCACAAAGAGAAGATATTGCTCTTGTATTTAATGGAGAGAAAGGGATAGGTGTATTAGATTATGTCTCAGCTTGGTACTTAAAGGCTGGACAAATAATTCAAAACAGTAAAATAAAAGTAAGTTTTGTTTCAACTAATTCTATTTCTCAAGGTGAACAAGTTTATTTGCTTTGGAGTATTCTTTTTAGTAAGTACAAAATTAAAATTCACTTTGCTCACCGCACTTTTAAATGGAGTAATGAAGCAAAATCAAATGCTGCTGTTCATTGCGTTATTATTGGTTTTGCCAATTTTGATGTTAGTGACAAAACTATTTTTGATTATGAAGATATTAACAGTGAACCACTTGCAATAAAAGCTATTAATATCAATCCGTATTTAATTGATGGCAGTGACATTACTATCAATAATCGAAGTATTCCTATCTCTAATGTTCCCTTTATGCGTTTTGGAAGTATGCCAAGAGATGGTGGCAACCTTATTTTTCTTGAGTCTGAAAAGGAAGAATTTTTGAAATTAGAGCCTAGAGCTAGAGACTATCTTAGATATTATATAGGAGCGCAAGATTTTATTAACGGATATAGCCGATATTGCCTTTGGCTTGTAAATATTTCACCAAATAAACTTAAAGAACTACCAGAAGTATTGAAGCGTGTAGATAAAGTTAAAAAATTGGTAGTCCTAAAGAGTTAAGGATGAGTTGTAGTGATG
>JAIMKT010000040.1:10219-35782 GCA_020692245.1 Microcoleus sp. GA_180221_E-2-1-MAG-45_12 | reverse complement strand
ATTCTGTAAGTATGTCAGGATGTATTTAAGGCAGAAGTATTAGGACTTGAAGATCAAGGAAAAATTGAGGGGCGAAAATGGATTTTACAGCAGCATTACCAGCTTTGGTGATCACTCTGCGGGAAGGCTTTGAAGCGACTTTGGTAGTAGGGATTGTGTTGGCTTGTTTGACTAAAGCGGGACGATCGACCCTGCATCCGTGGGTTTATGGGGGAGCGATCGCTGGGGTAGTCGCAAGTGTGGGCTTGGGTTTAATTCTGGGCTGGCAAGTGCAACAATTAGGGGAAAATCAAAGTATTCTGGGCTTGACGATTACAAAAGAAATTGTCCCAGTGATTCAAGAAATTCTTGCCGGGAGCTTGACCTTGGGAGCGATCGGGCTATTGAGTTGGATGCTATTCTGGATGACCAAACAGGCAGCTTCCCTCAAAACCGAAGTCCAAACGGCAGTAGCAGCAACCCTAGAAAAAGATGGGGCGGGCTGGGGAGTTTTTGGCTTGGCTTTTTTGGCTGTGACACGGGAAGGCTTTGAAACAGTGCTATTTTTGCTCACTCAAGTGGATTCTGGATTAGCTCCGGTGTTGGGGGCGATCGCTGGGTTTCTGGGGGCGATCGCTCTTGGGGTTCTACTCTTTTGGGGCGGGATCAAAATCAACATCCGGCAATTTTTTCAGGTCATGGGTTTAGGGCTGCTCTTAATTGTCGGCGGTCTAGTAGTCAGCAGTCTCCACGCCTTTGATATCGCCGCAACGATCCTCAGCCAAGTTAACCCCAGCTATAGCAACCTTTGCATCAGTCAAGATTCCTGTATTCTCGGCAGGGAAGTCTGGAACTTTTCGAGATTCCTCCCCGATAAACAATTTCCCGGACTATTGCTCAAAGCCCTCCTCGGCTACCGAGATCACCTCTACCTTCTGCAATTTCTCAGCTATATCCTCTTTCTGGGCAGTGCTGCCACCATCTACCTCACTGCCCTAAAAGATCAAACAACTCTGCCATCGCAAAAACCCTCTCAAAAACCTAGTTAACGCCAGATATTACGCCAAAAGGGGACAGATTCCACGGCAGGGACTTGGGGGAGGTTCCGGCGAATGTCGTTGATATTCCAGTTGGTGAGACGGGCGAGGTTTTGGGCTTCTTGGTCTAGACGGGCAGGAAGGCGGCGGCGATATTCTTCCCCAGCAGGACAGCTAGAGGCTCCAAGGTAGGGATGGCGGAGAATGTAACGTCCTTGGAAGAGTTGCTGATTGGCGGTTTCTTGGAACATTAGATCCTCTGGAAACTTATCACGGGTGTAGCGGACATGGAGACGAGTGATAAATACGGTGCTTCTTGGTCTAATTTGTCGCCCGGTGGTCGGTTGAGGTTGATCGAGCCAAAAGACCCCAGCCCCCCGGAGTTCCTCTGGGTTGAGGGGAGTTGCCGAGCAGGGATCACAGTTGCCCATATCCCAAGCGTATTCTACAAAAGCCACATTCCGACCTTCTTTGTCGTAGGCAGTCTGGAACAAAGATTTATAGACATCCCCAAATCGATCCTTCACATACACCGGAATTTCTTCATCGGAAGGGATTTTGACCGTGCGATAGTTGGTGATTTCTGTCTGTCCCGTGGGCGAAAGGACGTAGGCAATTAAATCCTGTTCATCGGTGGCGTTGATCATCCCCAGCCGGATCGGCAGCATAAAGCGGGGGGATTCGTAAGCCATCATCAACGGACGGAGAAACTGGGAACTACTGCGCTGAAACTCTTCGAGATTGACTTTCGCTACAAAAAACTTCAGGTTTTGCTGAATGTAGGGACGCAGGAGGGAAGAAGCACCGGGGGGCATTTTGTAGCCATTTTGATTCAGCCAGTTTTCTAGCCCATCGGATTCCGTAGCACTGAGGATTAAAATATCGTACTCACCCACGGAGAACTGCGACTCGATCGTCACCCCACTCGCACTTTCCCCGATCGCCGCCGATTCTGCCCGGTCTGCCCCGCCCCTAGCTGACAAACGAGAAGGAGCTGCCGGATAAATTTCTTGACAGGGATCACTATCAAAATATTCCACCAATCTTGGCGCACTAAAAGCATCCAAACGCTGGATAATCTTGGCATCTCCTAGGCGTACCTGCTCCTCTTGCAGCACTGTCGGCACGGGAACCACCATGGCAAAGTCCTTTACCTCTCCTTGGAAATCGTTCGCCATAGTTAGGATCGTCCGGGTTCCAGCCCTAGCGATGATCACTTGAGAAGCTTTGTTGTAGAGAGAAGTATCAGCTTGGGATACATAGAAACCACAAAATGCCCTAGCTTCTGGGATAAAGCACAGCAGGACAATGAATATCGTAATTAAGCCGAGAAGAATACGTCGGGGCTGCATAGTTACCTCATTTACAGATAATTTTGTATAGACATAAAGTAGTCAGAAAGCATTCAAATGTAGGGGTGCAAGGCTTTGCGCCCTTATTTTCCTTGGACTTGAGATATCCTCTAAAGAGTGGGTTCGATCGAGGGTTTCATCGGATTCAGCCACGCAAACTGGGGCGATTTCCACAAAAAATCCAGCAAAATTGTCAAGGGCGACAGGGCAAACAAAGCCCAAAATACTGCCGGAGCTACAAAAAAGTAATTGCGGAGAATAAAAGTCAGGAACGCGATCGCTACCCCCCAAATTAATCTGCCGACTAGGGCATTGGGGGCCGATCGAGGGTCAGTGATCATAAACAGGGCAAACAACAACAGGGAGCCACTCATCAAACGGTGGGTATACACATCCCAAGTCCAACCCAGATAAACCGTCCGCATCGCCTCCATTCCGGCATAACTAACCAAAAAGCTCAACGCTGTATCCAGCCTGCCTACTCGGAGCAGCACCATCCCCCCACATCCCAAAAATAACAGGGCATACCACCAATCATCGCCCCACTGTCCCGGCGAAACCCACGCATCTTGGGTCAGGGTAAGCACTGAAATTATGCCAAAGTTGGCGGGATTGAAAAAATGTTTTGACTCGACTCGAAAAATAAACTTACTAAAAATCGCTAGACTAGCCGCCAGAGCCATGGTCGAATAATGTTCCGTCCGCAGGAGCAAGCAGAGGCTGAGGGAAGTAATCAGACTACTTTTGATGGAACTAAAACGGTAGGTATGCTCAAAAATCTTCGTCGCTAATAACTGGGCAGCAACACAGGTCGCGATCGCCACCAAGACAATATCAACTCTCAGCGTCCAATCTCTAGTAAAAATTCCCAACCCCAGAAAGGTGGAGAGAAACAATATTTGATAATCACGGGCATCTTTTAGCAACATCTAATTTTGGGGGATCAGGATTAGTAGCCAAGTAAAATAAACTATCCCAATTTAGATAAAGACTCCGGTGGTTTAGTGTCCTTTGACAAAAAACTTTACAGTTCGCGATCGAAGATTCCCCAAATTCTGTTGCTAAATGTTGCCAAATCTAGGTATGTGTATCTCTATCTCTGCGTTCCCTTTCATCCAATGGCTGAGACCCGTGATGGTTTACCACTGAGCCTCAGCTTTGATAATCTGAATATTCCTATCAGATCAAGTTTTGATTAAATCTCCTTAGTTAAGGTTTAAGGGTAGGGCTTAAGCACGCCTCGGACTTCTCCACCCCGGAAACCTCTGGTGTGCATGTCCACATAAAGTCCACCATTACCTAGAGCCTGAATTTGTTCTGCCGTCAACATATATTCGCCCATGATTTTTCCGTTCAGACCATCGGGTTCAAGTTCCACAGTCAGTGCATACTGAAATGGCCCATTTTCTGTGGCTGTCCCCCGGTGAATATGGGCAGCAGAGGTGATATTTGGGTTGGGAGGAATGAGGGGATCGGCGGCGTAGTCTCGCAGAGGAGTGCTGAGGTCTCGGAAACTGCCCCGGACGATTAGACGATCGCCAGCCAAAGCTGCACCGATTGCTCCTGTAGCTCTAGTGGCTGCGGGTAGGGGATAAATTTCCTTCCCAGTTAATACGGCGGCATAGACTCGGACACTCTGACTTGGGCTGCCTTGAGCCATCAGTACAGATTGGGCTTGTTGTTGGTCTGCGGCTAATTGGGATCGATCGACATCTAGGGGTATGGGAGTAGAATCAACTGACCAGCTCACGGGGTTAGTTGTAAAATCACTAGCTAGATTCACGGGCTGCATCGATCGAGCAGGAGCCGCCACACTCACTGCCAAAAAACAGGTAGCCATCCCCAGAAATACTCGAAATAGTAGCTTTTGATATGCTTTTAGATACTTAATCATTGGTTCTTCCTTCAGGTTAAGACTCATCATGAATTAAAAGACTTGCCATCATTTTTGATCAATCAATCAATAAACTTTGACAAGTAACTATTAACATATACGCCACAATTCCAGAATTGGATCCTCAGTCTTCTAATCCTCACCCAACCCGGAGACTAGATACTATCTCTCTCAACCGAGGCAAGCAGCCGCTCCATGGTGTGAAACATCTGGAATTTTAGGCATCTGTGGGGGAATTTATGACCTTTTCTGCTAATTCTGGTTCTGGTAGCTCTACTTTGTCGTAGATATCAGCGAGGGCGATCGCGCAGGGAACTGTGGAAAAGTTAATTTCTTCTTCTAGGGTGTCGTATTCCTGAAAATCCCATTTTTTTGCGCCTGTTTTGACGTAGTGCTGGACAGAATAATGGTACTGATCAACTAATAAATATTCTTGAAACGTGGGGAGCGATCGATAGAAGGTAAATTTCTCAGTTTCGTCATAATTCCCCGTTGATTTGGATAACACTTCAATAATTAACGTAGGATTTGTAATGGTATCTTGCCGACCTTCTTGCAAAATCAACTCACCACTCACCACCATCACATCTGGATAGGTATAGATGCCTTGTTGTGGTATCCACAGACGTTGATCTACTACAAATACTTCATAGAATTGCCCTCGGACTCCTACTGTTAAAGCTGTGCATAAATTACGAACAATACGATTATGATTAGGCATTCCTCCAGCCATTGGTATTATCTCCCCATGAATGTATTCGTTACGAGTTTCCGAGGCAATCTCTAAGGCTAGATATTCCTCTGGGGAATAGGTTTGGGTTGTTTGAACTTGAGCAATCATGGGACAACTCTCCTAAAATAGCTTTGTACAAGACGATCGTAGCATTTATATTTTTTAGCCCCAAGGTAATTGCCAATCTGCACCGATTCCTCTTGCCATCATGGAAGCAGTGAGGGGAATGAGGGAGAAAGCCACCAGTTCCCAATGAATAATTTGGCGGAGTAATTTGATTTTTTCGGCACTAACTTCTGGGGGCTTTTCTGAGCGCAGTAGTTTAATCCACTGTAGAAAAGAAATTGTGGGGTACAAAGATAGCAAACCAACGATCGCAAATAGTCCCATTTTTACCCAGAAAACAGGCTGGTGCATATAGTAGGCAGTATCTTTGGCAAAGTATAAAACCCGGAGAATTCCTGTGGCTAATACCAAGACTCCAGCGATGCCATAGGCACTATCGGCGATTACGACCCGCCATGCTGCTTTGAGGGTTAGCTCTCCTTTGAGGGTGACTAATTCCATAATTAGGGCTGCAAAAATTACGGCTAAACTCAGATAGTGTAGATAAGCAACGATCGCACTAGCCCACATAAAATTCTCCTCAAATAGTAGATTAATAATAAATTCTTGATAATCTCAGATTTAGATGGTAGCGCAATTCTAGGTAACTTCCAAATTGATGAACTAGAGAGATTAGCTAGAGAAAATCTGGTGGAAATAAAAGTAACCACAGGGGCAGGGTGAATAAAAAAGCCGTGGAACCGATCGCAATGGCTCCCACCGTTAAGTCTCGATCGAGATCATAAATTTCTGCCAAAACCAAGCTGGCGATCGCTGGTGGTGTCCCCACTTGCAACACTAGAACTAATTGTACATTTCCGGTAATTCCCAACAAGGGCAAACTCCACCCCAGTAGTAAGGGAACCAAGATCATTTTAATTCCTAGGCTGACCCTCGATCGATTCAGACTAGACCAGGAATCCAAATGGCTCAAACGCATCCCAATTAAAACCAAAGATACAAAAATCATTGCCCAGCCCAAGGTCAACAAGCTCTGCTCCACCATTGATGGCAGGGTAAACCTTCGTAACCCCAACCCCAGCACCAAACTCCACAAAGCGGGATTAATCAGCAAAAATTGCCACACCTTCCCCGACTCTTTTCCCGGAGTTCCTAGGCTAACGACTAAAAAGATTCCTAGGGTATAAACGCCTAAAACCGTCCCCAACAAATCATAAAACAAAGCCCAGCCTGCGTACTTTTCTCCTACCAAAGCTAAGATAATTGGAAACCCAATGTAGCCCGTATTCCCAAACATAGACGTTAAAAGAAAGCTTGATTGAGTCGGCGGCTCCCAGAGTTTTTGTCTTTGGATCCAACCCCAAGCCAAGGCTAACCCCAAAAGACTAGCTAACCAAGCAGCGATCGGGGCCATCCATACCTGAGCCGAGAGGTCTGCTCGATAGATAAAAATAACGATACTTAGGGGCGAGCCGACCCAAAATAAAAACTGCCCCAAGGAAGTCGGCACTGCTTTTGGCAATAACTTTCCCAAGCCATAACCAACCACAACACTCATCCCCAACTGTCCGTAGAGCTTCAGGATGACTTCTACAAGTTGTCCGTGTAGATGAAACATGATTTAATGAAAGATTTATTGTCTTCAGTAGTTTAAGTCCAAATGCAAGATAAACCAAAACTTTTAGATGTGGTGGCTACCCTAGTTCCTATTCCCATGGAAAGACTGGCTCTAATTGAAAATACCTATAGACACTTAAAAGATTTGCGCCGGGGGATGGTAGGAACGATTATTGAGGTCTACGAAGAAGGTCGATCGTCTGAGGGAATCGAACAAGAAAATTTTTATCTGGTGGAATTTACAGATTTAGAAGGGAATGAATATGCGATCGTTAATCTCCGGGCTGAAGAGATTTTGATTTTGCATTACGATCCGACAGATTTTTAAACCAAATAAATAAAGTTATGCGACAAAACATTGATCTCAGCTTGAGAAAAACAGTATATTTAGATACAGATTAAATTATTGTTTTAACCATAGTGAGTTAATGATATGTCTCTAAAAACTGTAACTCCGGGCAGAATTCCTCAGCAGCCTCAACAAGTATTTCCCCTCGATCGCAATCTCCAACCCCTCCAAGCCAATACCTGGGTACATTTGCAATCCTTGCCCAGCCCCTACAGTTTCGGCGAAGCTCTGCTCCTCTGTCCTCAAGATGCTGACCACTGGGTGGTGTGGATTCCTGACCATGGCGAAGCGGTACTCTCCCAGAAATATTTGCTCGTAGCTTAGATAAACCCCAGTAGAATTTTCCCTATGGCAGATTGAGACTGATTAGGCTAGTGTAGACAAGGAACATTTTCTGTAAGTATATTTTCTGTAAACATAGTAATAAACCCAATAAACGAAGGTTATAAAAATTCTATGTCAGACCTCAATCGCGGCATTATGAAGTTCAAGGGTGCAGATACCCCTCTGGCGATCGCCATCTCTTCTATTCTCGTCCTTGGTGGCATCGGCTTCCTGCTCTGGTGGGCTTTGCAAAGTGCCTACTAGAAATCACAACTAAATCAAATAATCAACTATCTCACAACTTCTAGAATCGTTAAATTCTAGGCAAATTCTAGTCAATAAATCAAATAACCCCAGAGGCGCAGTAATCCTGTGTCTTATTTTTATTTTTTCTGAGTATTTACTTTTTATGTAACTTCATGTAGTATCATCGTATTACATTAAGACTAGTTTGAAAATATACTTGATTTAAATTTCGACTAGGAAAGCGGGTATCTGTAGCTATCCATAGCGCAGGATTCCTGTGAGGAGATTTTATGGCGAAATTTAGTGATCTGATTAAATACTTCAAAAACTACTGGGGCATTGCCGTCTTTAGTATTGCGGCTTCTAGTATCTTTGAAATCATTGATCTAGTGGTTCCCTACGCGATCGGGCAAATTATTAATGTCCTATCTCAGCAACCCCTAGATACTCCGGTGCAACTCTTAATCCGGCAATTAGCAACCATTAACACCCAAATTAGTAATCAAGATGCAGCCTTAATTGTTCTCCTGGGCATGATCTTTCTATCTACGGTGGTGCGAGCGCCGATTCAGCCGTGGATTGGCCCCTGGTTTCATTGGGAAATTGCCCTGCGGACTCGGAGAGACCATACCCGGAGTTCTATCCAAAAAATTCTTACCCTGCCGATCGAGTTCTACGATGAGAATAATCCGGGGCGGATTGCGGGGCGAGTTGCTAGAGGGCTGTCTAACCATACTTGGACTTATCCAGAAATTGCGGGGCAGTTGATCCCCAAGATTTTCCGAGTGTTGGCGATTTTTGTGATTATCTCGGTGATTGAATGGCGGATTGCCTTGCTGTTTTTGGCTTCCTTCTTGTTTATCCTCAGCTTTAGTTTTACTAATCTTAAAGCTCTAACTTACCGGGAGGAAATCCTCGATCGCTACATCGAAGACACAGAAAGTCGGACTTCGGAACTCGTGACCAACATCAAAACTGTCAAGGCGTTTGCCACGGAAGCGAAGGAATTAGCCCGGCAGGAGCAGCGCCTGAACCGTGAACTGAAGGTAGTTTTGTATAGTATCCATTTGGGCTATGTGAAACTAGGAACTTACCAACGGACGATCGTTCAAGGTTGCGTCTTCTTGGTTTTGGGATTGACTCTCCTTGCCACCCTGCGGGGACAGATTTCCCTAGGGCATTTCATTACTACTCTGACCATTTCCAGTATGGCCTATGCTGAATTAGAACCGATTACGAACCTAGCAGAGGTGTTTGCCCGTCGCTATGCTTCCATGCTCAGATTCCATGAGTTTATGAAAAGCCCCCTCAGTGCAGAAGGTGCAGGGGTCGTGATCAAAGCTGATGAGCAAGCCCCAGTTTATAGCTTTACCGGAAAAGTTCAGTTTGATAATGTCTCCTTTGGTTACGATGTCGATCGCCCCGTGTTGGAAAATATTCAACTCTTGATTGAACCCTACCAAACCGTTGCCCTCGTGGGTCGATCGGGTTCGGGGAAATCTACCCTCGTCAAGCTCCTCTTCCGGTACTTTGAACCTAGTCAGGGAAAAATTCTCATCGATGGGGAAGACATTCGTAAACTAGATATTACGGGTTATCGGCGGCGACTGGCGATCGTCCACCAAGAAGTTGATGTCTTTAACGGCACAATTTTTGATAACCTCACCTACGGCAACCCCCACGCCACGAGGGAACAAGTTAGAGAAGCCTGTCGCATTGCCAGAGTCGAAGACTTTATCTATCAACTCCCGGAGGGCTATGCCACGATCGTCGGGGAGCGGGGGGTTCGGCTTTCTGGAGGGCAGCGCCAACGCTTGGGAATTGCTAGGGCTTTATTGGTGCAACCCGATGTCCTGATTTTTGATGAGGCAACTTCTAGCCTAGATTACGAATCGGAGCGATCGATCCAGTTAGCCATGCGCAATATCCAAGGCACCTGTACCACAATTATCATCGCCCATCGATTGAGTACAGTCCGAGAAGCAGATAAGATTGTAGTATTAGATCAAGGAAAAATTATCGAAGTGGGCAACCACCGAGAACTTCTCCATCATCAGGGTGTCTACCATCGTCTCCACTCCCTCCAAGAATCTGGGGAGCTGGTCTGATCCTAGGAATCTCTGGGGAAATGGGGTTATTTTGACTCCTTCCCCTGCCTAGTTTCAGAAAAATTAAATTTAGGGTAGCATTTTTCAGCAATAGGTGTTAATATTAAAAGCTGTGGTGACAAATGGGTCGATGCCCGAGTGGTTAATGGGGGCGGACTGTAAATCCGCTGGCTACGCCTACGCTGGTTCAAATCCAGCTCGGCCCACCACAATCAATCTAGACATAACTAACCTAGATAAAACAGGTAAAAATACTCAAGGATCATCTTAGGTACAAAGCTAATTACAAACATAATTGCAAAGCGTGCTAAGATTACCTTGATAAAATAACCTGCCCGTGTGGCTCAGTGGTAGAGCACATCCTTGGTAAGGATGAGGTCACGAGTTCAATCCTCGTCACGGGCTTTTACATACATAAGGTTTTCAACGATTTACTGTTTATCCCTTATATTGCTACTAACCTAATTAGGGCATGTGTAGGGCATATTATGGCTAATTCATCGGATAAAAATCTAAAGTTATAAAAGCTATCAAGCAACTTTAACCAGCAAAGTTGATTAGAGAAATCGATAGTGAGAGGCGATCGTTGTTTAATTTGAGATGAGTTGCGATCGCTGGCTTGTGGAATGAGAGGGCAATCTTCTCAAATATTTAGAGTGTCTGACAAAATAGGCGATCACTGGTTGATGAAATCAAAAAGCCATTATGGCTAAAATAGCTAAAATAGCTAAAATAGCTAAAATAGCTAAAATAGCTAAAATAGCTAACAACATCGTTTGGAGCAGTAAAAATGAAAACATTAGGCGCATCAGAAGCTAAAAACCGCTTTGGTGAACTATTAGACCTAGCTCGTAGAGAGCCAGTGCAAATAGCTAAAAAAGGGCGTAGTGTCGCAATTATGATGTCGATTGAAGAATTTGAAAGGTTTTTAGATTTAGAAAATCAATTTTTAGCTTTAAAAGCAGAACAAGCCAAACAAGAAGGTTTTGCTGGCATTACAGAAAGTGAGGCTTTACTATCAGAGATTTTAAATATTATTTAGAACTTTACTATGCATTTACCCGACTTTATTTGGTTGTGGCGATCGGCCGCTTGGTCAATGGGTTTTGCCTTGCTGGCTTATAGCATTTTGGCAGTGAGTGGTGGGGGGATTTTGTACACTAGAGTGAAAGAGCAGCCCCGTCCCCTGTGGTTGCGTCCCTTGCATTATGGGATGGGGATAATTTTGGTGAGTTTAGTCTTGTTTTTGTTGGCGATCGGGCTAGTGGGTACTTGGGGACACTTTGGCAGCCTAGGGCATTCTTGGCATTTGCTCGCCGGATTATCAGTGGTATCATTAGTTATAGCTTCAGCCATCACTGCTAGTCAAATTACGCCCCAACGCCCTTTCATGCGGCAGCTACATCGAGGCATTAATTTAATTTTATTTTTAGGATTTCTCTGGGTTTTAGCCACGGGCTGGATCGTTGTTCAAAAGTATTTACCCGGATATTTACCTGCCTGAGAATTTTTATTATTTTTCTAAACCTTCTAGGTGATTTTCCATGAGTAATCTCCGGGATTCTGCCCCCCATGCTGCCAGTAACTTTCCTGTTGATCGCCGGACAAGGGATTTTTTAATTATTGGTGGAGGAATTATTGGCTTATCGATCGCTCTAGAGCTACTTTTGCGTGGAACCACCGTGACCATTGTGAGCCGCAACTTTCCCCAAGCCGCCGCCCATGCTGCTGCTGGCATGTTAGCCCCCCAAGCCGAGCAACTACCACCGGGAGCGATGCAGGAATTTTCCTACTTTTCTCGATCGCTCTACGCTGACTGGACAGCGAAAATTGAGCAAATTTCGGGGCTACCTACAGGCTACTGGGAGTGTGGCATTCTCGCTCCAGTGTATCAAGTTCCCCCAGAGGCAGCACGGGGAAAAGATTGGCTAGATGCTCAGGAAATTCAGCAAAAGCAATCGGGACTGAATCCTGCCGTCGCTGGGGGGTGGTGGTATCCCAGTGATGGACAAGTGGATAATCGATTGTTGGTGCAGGCTTTGCGATCGGCAGTATTAACCCTAGGAGGAGAAATTCTGGAAGGGGAAGAGGTTAAGTGCTTAAAATTTCAAGGGGAAAAATTAGGGGGGATGCATACTAGTAATTACTTCCTAGAGAGCGATCGATATATTCTCGCCACCGGAGCTTGGAGCCAAGAGCTATTACCCGTCCCCATCTATCCCAAAAAAGGACAAATGTTAGCAGTACAAGTAGCTTCTGAATTATCATCTTCTTTATCTCCCAACACCCCAGAATTACCCCTCCAGCAAGTCCTCTACGGAGAAGAAACTTATATTGTCCCCCGTCAAGATGGGCGGATCATTATTGGAGCCACCAGCGAGAATGTAGGATTTCGAGGTGATAACACTCCCCAGGGAGTCCTGCAATTATTACAAGCCGCCATTAAACTCTATCCAGATATCCAGAATTTTGCCCTTGTGGAACAATGGTGGGGATTCCGTCCGGCTACGGCTGATGAGTTACCAATACTGGGGGCTAGTCCCTACTCTAACCTTGCCCTCGCTGTCGGTCACTATCGCAATGGTATTCTCCTTGCTCCCGCCACGGGTTATCTCATGGCAAATTTTTTACTCCATTCTCCAAGGGAAGGGCAACACCAACAGCAAACCCCAGCTTACTTCTCGGCATTTGACTGGCGGCGCTTTGCAGAGACAACTTAAGTTTTCCGGTCAAATCAAGTAAAGAACATTACTTTTCTACAACCATGACTAAAATACTCCCGACCTACTTTATTTCCCACGGCGGCGGTCCCTGGCCATACATGAAAGACCAGTATGGCGACACCTTTGCCCACCTTGAAGCCTCTCTAAAAGATATTCCCAAGCAACTAGGATTGACTCCCAAAGCTGTGGTGGTAATTACTGCCCATTGGGAAGAGCCAGATTTCACAATTTCAGCCAGTCCCCACCCACCGATGATCTATGACTATTCAGGATTTCCGCCCCACACCTATCAAGTAAAATACAGCGCCCCCGGTGAGCCAGACCTCGCCCTCCGTGTCCAAGCTCTCCTCAAGGATGCTGGGTTTGTTGCCCATTTGGATAACCACCGGGGTTTTGATCACGGCACTTTTACAGTCATGTATCCCATCTATCCAGAGGCTCAAGTCCCGATCGTCCAGCTTTCTCTCAAACAAGGCTACGACCCAAAACTCCATTTAGCAGTGGGCAGGGCCTTGGCTCCCCTCCGGCAGGAAAATATTTTGATTATTGGCAGTGGTTTGAGCTATCACAATCTCCGGGCTTTTGGCCCACGGGCAGCGGAACCTTCCAAGGAGTTTGATGATTGGCTTCAGGAAATATTGGTACGATCGACCCCAGACCAAAGAACTGCCCAACTTTATCAATGGGAACAAGCCCCCTCAGCTCGGTTAGCCCATCCCCAAGAAGATCATTTAATTCCCTTGATGGTCGCTGTGGGAGCCGCCGAGACCGAAGCAGCTACCTGTGTCTATCATGAAGAAAAGCTCTTTGGTGGTGTCGTTGCCTCTAGTTTTCGTTTTGGTGATCTCCCCAACTAATTAGCGATTTCTTGTAACTATGTTATTGCAAAGGAAGAAAACTTATGATCAATCTCCGAGCCGCTACCTCTGCTGACCTAGAGCTACTCCGATACTGGGATCAACAACCCCATATCATTGCCTCAGACCCCAATGATGACTGGCAATGGGAGACACAACTTGATTATCATCCAGACTGGCGAGAGCAGTTGATTGCTGAACTGGATGGACGTGCGATCGGTTTTATCGAAATTATTGATCCGGCTCGAGAAGAAGAACACTATTGGGGTGAAGTTGCTGCCAATCTGCGGGCGATCGATATTTGGATCGGCGAAGAGTCTGATCTGGGGAAGGGCTACGGGACAAAAATGATGCAGATGGCCCTCCAGCGATGCTTTGCGGATCCGGCAGTGACAGCCATAATTATTGATCCCCTTGCCAGTAATACCCGCGCCCATCGTTTCTACTCCCGAATAGGCTTCCAGTTTGTGGAGCAGCGCCAATTTGGGGAAGATCATTGTTTTGTTTATCGCCTCGATCGCCCCGATTGGGAACAGAAAAACTCAGGCAATACCCAACCTCAAAACTAATAAGCTCTGGGCTGAAATTGAGGAGAAATCTTTAATTGTATTTTTTGTTAAATTGCTGTTTGGCTTCCTCGTAGAGTTCGATCGTAATCCGGGAAAAATTATTCTCTTGGGCGTAGGTTTCAATCTTTTTTCGGGCAAAGGGGCGGACAAAAAAGGGAATATCCTTGAGTTTCGCTTCGGCTTCAGGAGTCCATTGAACAGATTCACTCATTAGTTTTGAAAATCTAATTTTAATAATCTAGGTTGGTATTTCTGGGTTTAATAACCATTTGAAAACCATAAATTGCAGAGATGGCAGAGACTGTATCAGAAAAATCATAACATTAGGACTTCTTCCTTTTCTGACCATTTTCTAGTTATTCATCCTTGACTAATTGTCATATTGTAGATACAGTGTGTATACAATATTAGAGAAATAAACCTTCACGAAAATTTTCCTAATCATCATGAGGTAAAAGTGGTGGCAACAATTACGAAATGGGGTAACAGTCTTGCGATTCGGATTCCTCAAAGTTTAGCAAAAGAGATTAACTTGATTGAGGGTTCTGAAGTGGAGCTTACGATCGTTGAGGGTAAACTTGTTCTTGCACCGAAATTTCGCTGTCATTATGCCCTAGAAGAACTAGTCCAAGGTATTACCTCAGAAAATCTGCATGAGGAAATTAATTATGGCAACGTTGTGGGGCAGGAAACTTGGTAAAACAATCAAATCTTTATACTCCCGATCGAGGTGATCTCGTTTATCTAGACTTTGACCCCACTAAAGGACGTGAACAGAAAGGGCTGAGACCAGCATTTGTCCTTTCGCCCCGAGCTTACAATCAGAAAAGTTCTCTTGCTCTGTTAATGCCAATCACTAAACAACAAAAAGGATATCCGTTTGAAGTTCCTTTGCCAGCAGGATTAATTGTGCAAGGTGTGATCTTGGTGGATCAGATTCGATGTCTGGACTGGAAAGCTCGTCATGTGCAGTTTGTTGATTCCGTACCACTAATAGTAATTGAGGAAATTCAAGCAAAAATTCGTCCTTTAGTATTTTAGTATTTTCAAAACTAACAAAGGCTCGACTGATCAAGAAAGTTGTTTTTTTAGTAATTCTAAGGCTTCCCAGCGATGATCGATAATGGAAGGAGATTCGCTGCTAGCTGGGGAGTTGGCTGGGACAAGCCCTGCACAGTCTTGATTGCACAATTGCTTAGAAGGGAGGGATAAACATAACTGTTCATAGAGCCACACCTCCGGCTGAAAATGTCCTTGGGGCGAGAGAGTTTCTACCAAATCTTCCCAAGCCAACTCCTGCTCTAGGGGATAGTCGCTTGGCTGATCGGCGGCAGCATCAAGAATAATCATTTCCTGCTGGTCAACTTGGAGACGTTGGTTGTATTGTTGCAAGCATCGATCGCAACTCAGGGTAATAATTGTCTCTACTTTAGCGGTCACTTCCAAAAAACTTCCCTGATGCTTTACTGCCAGAGTTCCCCGCACTGGAGTTAGGGTTTCTAGATCGGGCAGAAACTGATCCACAGGGATTTCCTGTTGTTGCTGCTGGAGCTTGAGCAGGTGGGGAATAAAAATAGCTTCCATAGTTTATGGTGTTTACCTCCAACTCAGGGACATAGAAGATTGAAAAATGATCAGGGCTGGCAAGACTTGAGAGATAAAAAGTTTAGGCGGGTTGCTTGCGGCGAATAATCAGGCGGCGATCGGGTTCCTGACCATGACTTTGGGTTTCTATTTCAGGGAATTCCTTCAGGAGTTGATGAAGATGGCGGCGATCGACCGAAGACAAAGCTCGAATTTCTGCCTCTTCCCCCGTAGCTCGTACCTGTTCCACAGCTTGTAACCCAATTTCCTTGAGTTTCTGGAATCTCTGCTCCCGGTACTGACTAACTTCGACGATATAGTAAGTGTGGGCTTCTGGGTCTTGGTCTCGGTTCAAAGTAGCATTGGCAAGGTACTGAATCGCATCAATCACACTGCCCCCAGTCCCGATGAGAGCTTGAATTTGCTCTAGGTCATAATTTGCAGTATCAATGGTCAGCCAATTGCTTACCCCCGGTTCAAGGGTGTTCGATCGTTCTTCTCCAGCCACGATTGCTGGCATCTGGCACAAACTCAATAAAGATGCCAGCCACTGCTGCCCCTGTTCCAAGGATTCCTTACTCATAACCAACCCGCCTCACCCATACTAAACTGAACTAAAACGTCTAAATTATCCAAATTCATCTAAGTTTACAGCACTTAAACAGTATTTAATTAGATGTCTTTTTCTTAGAACTCTTCGGCTCAAAGGGCAGAGCTTCAACTTCTGCTTTTCCTTCCTTCGCCTTAGCTTCCTTGGCTTGTTCTTCAGCCATTTTCTGCAAATTTTCTGGCAGAGGTTCTCGCATCAAGAAGAAAGTCTGAACAGTTTGGAAGATATTTGCCACCACCATATACATCAGCACCCCTGCAGGCAAGGGGAAGAAAAGGAACATTCCAGAGAAAATAATGGGGGTCATTTTGTTAACAGTAGCTTGCTGTTGATCTCCCGGTGTACCTTGGCTCGAAAGCTGTTGGCTGACGTATACGCTAGTCCCAAACATGATAATTAGGGCAAGGACATCCCAGTGAATTGTGCCATCAGGGTCGTAAGCGCCGACTCTGCCTAGGGCATCAATAAACAAGAAACCTTTATTTGCCGCAATCCCCGGAATTGTACCCTGAATAGTGGCATCTCCAGTATCTAGAGCCACGATCGAGCCGTCTTCTTTAACTTGAATTGCATTTTCTCCCTTGGTTACAGTCCAGGTAGGCGTAATTTCCGTATCTGGGTAAGGAGTGAGCAATTCTGATAAAGGCTTACCATCAGCACTCTTAAACTCTACTTGAGCTGTTTCACCCACAACCAAACGATTACCTTTGGGTAGTTCTGCCAAAATTGGCGCATGTACTCCATCAGCAATGTAGATATTTTGCGGCTTGGTACTAAAAGTTTGGGGCTGAATCAACTCCGTCTGGGCTGAAGGGAGAACCTGCACATCTACGGTGTAATTGATATTGGCAAAGGGTGAACCCCGGAGTGTTGCAAACAGAGCAAATAGCACTGGCATTTGGAGTAATAGAGGTAAGCAGCCAGCCAAGGGATTAAATTCCTTGAATAACTTACTCATCTCCTCCTGCTGTTTAGTCGGATCATCCTTGTAGAGTTTTTGAATCTCCTCTTGCCGCTTCTTCATCATGGGCTGAGAGATTTTCATCTGCCGCATATTCCGAATCTGCCCAGCATTGAGGGGGAATACTGCAAAGCGGACTACTAAAGTCAGAGCGACGATTGCTAAACCGTAGCTTGGCCAAATCCCGTAGAAGAAGTCTAGGATCGGCAGCATTACGTTATTTGAAAGAAATCCAATACCAAAATCCATGCTATTGCCGTTGCGCTGTTGTAAAGTTTTCTGATGTTTCTTGATCTAATGTAGCTGATTCTGTGCCGAAATCACCGATTTTGTCCTAGCCCGGCTGCACTGTTAACCAACCAGCACTAAGGATCACTGTCAAACTGATGAATACCACACAAAATCCCCAAGTCAACCGATTCAGGGAAGCCTCAGCACTTTTGGCACTGGTAAATAGTTGGGCTTGTCCACCAATCCCGCCAATGCCGTCTCCCTTGGGACTATGGAGTAACACGAGGACGATGATGCCCAAGGCGGAGAGAGACCAGATGATTTCTACAATTTTTACGACTGTCATGGCAGAAAATTAATAGTTTAAATTTATAGTTTGTAAAGATGCTTGACTTGTTTAGCTCAGACTAATGCCTTAAGTTCTAATTTTTTCAATGAATCTTTCTAGTTAATTTTTAATTGGGCAGATTAACTTACGCTGCTGATGTTGTATCTAATATAGCAGTCCTCACCGATTTTTCCTATAATGAGCCTTTACCAAAATTAGTGATTTTATGACTGTTAGTATCGTTACTGGCGCAGCCGGGTTTATTGGTTCGCACTTAGTAGAAGTGTTGTTAAGTCAAGGGGATCACGTCATTGGCATTGATGAATTTAATGATTATTACTCGATCGACCTCAAATACCAAAATCTCCTTGCCAGCCAAAAACATCCCCGATTTAAGCTGATTACTGGGGATATCCAGACCCTCAACTGGCAGGAATTACTAGAAGGAGTTGATTTTATTTACCATCAAGCAGCCCAAGCCGGAGTCCGCTCTAGTTGGGGAGTTGGCTTTCGGAACTACACCGAAAAAAATATCAACGCCACCCAAATCCTCCTCGAAGCTGCCAAAAATGCCAAATCCCTAAAAAGATTAATTTTTGCTTCTACTTCCTCAGTCTATGGCAATGCCGAAACTCTGCCGACTCAGGAATCCATCTGTCCTCAGCCCATTTCTCCCTACGGCATCACCAAATTAGCCGCCGAGCGCCTGTGCTGGTTGTATCACCAAAATTTCCAAGTCCCCATTACTGTCCTCCGCTACTTCACAGTCTATGGGCCCCGCCAGCGTCCTGATATGGCGTTTCATAAATTCTTCAAAGCCTCTCTCTATGATGAGGTCGTACCGATCTATGGCGATGGTAAACAAACTAGGGATTTTACATTTATTAGTGATGCGGTGGTTGCCAACTTAGCGGCGGCGACAGTTCCAGAGGCAGTGGGGGAAACCTTTAATATTGGCGGGGGCAGTCGAGTTGTGCTGTTGGATGTGTTGCAAGCGATGGAAGAAATCACTGATCAGCCCATCCGCCGTGAGTACCTAGATTTTGGTTTGGGAGATGCTCGCCATACCGCCGCCGATGTCTCCAAAGCCCGTGATCTCCTTGGCTACAATCCTCAAGTATCTTTGTTAGATGGTTTGGCGCAGGAATGGAGATGGTTACAATCTTTGTACCAAGATGTTTAATTTAATGGTAAAAAATCCCAGTAGTAAGGCTTTAGCCTTTTAATCTCAGGGCTGCCAAATCTAGACCAAGCCTAGACCAAGCCTTTCCCCTATTTATTCTGGAGATACAGTTTCTGGAGATGTAGCCCCTAAATGATAACCTAGGGCTTTTTTCTGCATGACTTGAAAGATATTATAAAAACCATTGGCACGGGAGGGCGTGAGGCTAACATTTAACCCTAATTCTTGAATAAAGTCGGGGGCGATCGAGATAATTTCCTCTGGAGTTAGACCATTTAACCCAGTAATCAATAAACCCACTAAGCCCTTAACTAGTTGGGCATCGGCATCTGCTTGGTACAAAACCCTCCCATCTTCGAGGTCGGCGGTGATAAACACTTGAGAGACACAGCCCGGAACTTTGTTTGCCTCAATTTTTACGGAGTCGGCAATGGGTGGGAGTTGGTTGCCATACCAGATAAGTTGTTCGTAACGTTGTTTGGAACTGCTCGATCGTTGAAAGCGTTGAATAATTTTCGCTAAATTAGGCGGAAGAATAGCGGCTGTCATAATTAAAATAGAAACAACTTAGAAAATAAAACTTGAATACAATTTCCTAGGAACTTTGACTGAACAGACAACCTTAGACTAATTTTAGACTTTGTTGTAGTTTCGACGGCTCGATTGAACATCGCTGAACGCCTTTAGTCACCCAAAATTTTGACAAACATTCTTCAAGCCTAACATCTAATCTAGCCTGTTTTAGCCTGTTACTAGTCACCAATTTTTATGATGGCAAAAGCCCTCGATCGAAGAAAGCTAGAATCCTGATTTTGCCGTTCAGCAACTTATACCATTGCAAGAAATATGCGATATTAATAGCGCATCTACTATAAAATCATATCCTGTGATTGAAGCCACTATTTTATTCCCTAGCTTCTCTAACTGCTTCCTCAAGGCTACTCTCAATTCTTCCAGACTAGAAAAACACTCCCATCTCAGCCCTCTCTTTATTTCTAGCCACAATCTCTCGATCGGATTTTTGGTCTGGAGTAGATAGAGTGCGAGGATTCTTTCTTTGCTGGAGGCGGAGTGCTGTTTTTTCAACAGAGTTTGTAGTTCTTCAGCGTTTTCTGTAATATCAATTTTGACTACTCTACACCTGGTTCTGAATATTTAATTAGTATCTTGTGTATATGTAACATACATTTAGTGAAATGGTATAAGGTTTGACACGGGTAGTCGATCGACCACATTAGCTACAACAGCGAGATTTGCGAGAGACGCAGTTCCTGAGTCTGGGATGCATTAGTCTGATCAGCCCGACTAACTCGGCGCAAGGTGGGGAGGAAGTAATCTCCAAAGCGCTCGTACTGATCATGGTGGTGCTGAGTGGGACTGGTGGGTTCATCCGTACTGGAGTTTGAGTAAAATGATTCATAGTCGATCGGCAAATAGCCTGCTCCTGTGTCCATCGTCGAGGAGACGTTGATAGTAACTACAGTGCCACGGATATGGCGATGCACCATGCTGACAACGTTGTTGTGTACCTTGTAGCGATCGCCCATGGCAGCTCCACTCACTCGAATAATGGCAGCTCCAGCATCATCAGTGCCTTCTAGGGTAAATTCATTCTTGCCATGCACCTCATCAAAACTGCGTTGCACTCGGTGAATGACGATTTCGTGCATCTGGTTTTGGATCAGCTTTTGTGCCTCGTCGCTGCTGGCTTCCGTCAGGGTGATTTTGAGATCGGGTGAAATCAGGACGCTGGCTTGGTGGGTAACACCATCTTGGGTGGACTGAACAAGGGCAGTGAATCCGGGAAAGTTGGCATCCCAATTATAGCGATTTTCGTAGGCAGCTCGGAATAGGTCAGTGGCATCGATCGTGGGCATAGTTTTCGTTACAGTCATGATTAATCTCCTATTGACACTCCCCGCTCTAAAGAGATGGGGATTCTTGCTTCAACCGTCCTCTCTAGACACTCAAATTATGGCTCTTGAGTCTCCCTGTTTGGATACGTCCACAAGCTCACACGGTCTGCCCGACCGCATTTTTAACTATTTATTCAATTGCTTTTACTCCCACATTTATACAACTTTCTGGGTTTATTGCCCCCAGGGTTCTGGATCAGGAGTTGTCCACTATACCTTCTTGGCTTTTTTAGGTGCGCTTTACCGCTAGACTCTATTGTTACATAATTGGATACATAACTTTTGCAATAAATTAAACGCCTTCCTAGAAGGACAGGGCTTTAAACGCAATTTTTTGGTAGTTGTTAGTAAGCAATTATTGAAACTTGTTCCGTTGCGAGAGTGGATCACTGGCTCTGCTAGTTGGTTGGCGGGGGTTGCGATCGACATCCTCGCCGACACCACCGCTGGCTGGGCAAACTTCCCGACCAATTGCCGGAACTATGATCAGAATTTCCCTGAACCATATCTTCAATCAAAATCAAATTAAATTTCACTATGATAGATGAAGTCGATTAATGTCGATAAGTTGGGGGCAGGTTGGCGCTTGCCCTTTTTTTTAGGGTTTAGTCGCAATCACTTGCTGCAATTGTTTACAAGCCTTTTCAATAGCTTCAATACTACCGGGGTTTACTAGACCATAGTAGTCGAAGACGTAAACTCGATCGTTCTTGACCGCCTGCAACTGGTTCCAAAAGGGTTCGGACTTGAGTTTGTCCACCGTGCCATCCCCCGCATCCACTAGGATCAACACCTCCGGGTTAGCTTCCAGCACCTTTTCTGGAGATAGGGTAATGTAGCCCCGCTGGGGACTTTGCCCTTGCAGATCGCTAGCTAGATTCTTGATTTGAAACTGGGTCAACAAATCGCCCGCCCAACTGGTTTTGTTGGGAGCCAAAATCGGTTGAGCACTAACTAAAACTAGGGTAGAATCGGAGTTGGCTGGCTGGCTGGACAGGAAGGTTTGGTAGGTTTTGAGCAACGGCTCTGGATCAGCTTGAATTTCCCTAGCCAAGTCGCGGGTGAGAGTTTGCAATGCTTGCCAATCTCTGGCTTCTGTGGTGAGGGTGCGAATCCCCAGTTCCTTCAGCTTAGTGAGGATTTGGTCGTGGAACCCAGCCGCCCCAATTACTAGGTCTGGTTTCAGGGCGACAATTTTTTCCAAATTGGGTGGGGTTTGACCTTCGCTGACACGGGTGATGTCTTTGAAGGCTGGATTTTGGGATAACAAGCGACTGCCAGAGATGCCCACTAGCTTGGTTTGATCCAATCGCTGGATGATATCAGCAGAAAGAGAGGTGAGAGCTACCACTCTGGAGACCTCTGCAACTGGGGCAGCGGTAGTCTCAGCAGGGGGAGATTGAGCTAGAGGAGGTGACGAATCTGGAGAGGTTGAAGTCTGGCTGGTGGGTGGGCTACAGGCGATCGTCAACCCAATCAGTAGCAAGCTGATCATCAGGAAGGGGGTCGGTTTGAATTGAGTGGTCATGGAATCTTTTCCTCTTCAAATGAATATAAGCACGGTTTTAGAATCGCCAGGTCAGCCCCGCCCGTAGGCTCAGCCCTGGTTGGGCATAGCGACTGATATCAGAGGGTGTAGGAGAATTGAGCAAGGGGCGCACATCAGAATAGAGGAAATATTGGCTATTCAGCAGGTTGAATACCCCCACATTCAACGTCACCAAAGGAGTGAAGTTGTAGTAGCCCACCAAGTCCAAAACGGTAAAACCAGATGGCGTGTAGGAATTTGTGGGTCGATCGCTCCTCAGGCGGGGATCAGCAGCAAAGGTAGTGATTAACTCCGCTCCCCACTGGTTTTCCGGAGCCCGGTAGCGCAACCCTACCACTGCCCGAAAGGGGTCAACACTCTCCAAGGGTTGGTTATCCGTCAGGTCGTCTCCCAAAGTCCAGCCCAAGCTAGCTAATAGGCTAAATCCATGGGGGTCTGGACTAAAGCGATATTCCCCGCCAAGTTCCAAGCCATAGGTGCGAGCCTGTCCGATGTTTTGGGACTGGAACAAATTAACCAGATTGCCATTAATTCGGGTTGTCCCGGCGGCGGCAAAGGTTTCGATGAAGTTGTTGTAGCTGCTGTAGAATCCGGTCAGGCTAAAGTTACCTTGGGGAAAGTTGCCCCGCACGCCTAGCTCAAAGGTGTCGCTGGTTTCAGGGCGCAGGTTGGGGTTGGAAAGGGTCTGATACCGGAAGGTGGGACTAGTAAGGTTGGTGAATCCAGCGTTGATTTCGCTGTAGAGGGGAGCCCGAAAGCCACGGGCATAACGACCGACGATCGCAAACTCTGGAGAGGTTTGCCACACGACTCCAAAGGTAGGCGACAGGGCAGAAGCATTTAAATCTGCCGCAACAACACTGGGAGAATTCCGCAGGTAGAGGTCATCAATCTGGGTATCTAGATTGTAAACGTCAAACCGAAGCCCGGGAATTAGAGTGAGAGAATCACTCAGGGCAATCTCATCTTGCACATAGAGACCGAGGCGGAAGGTGTCAGAGTTAGGGAAGTCCCGCACCGGGAAACTGTCGGAACCCACAACATTGGTGGTGAGAAGGGGGTTGCCCGCCGCATCAAAGCGAGTTTCTACTCCATCACGAATCCGTCCATTACGAGTAATGGAAATATCTAACCCATAGGTAAGACGGTTGACAGCAGAGCCAATATTGAAAGTGCTTTGCAGTTGAATTTCACCACCCACTACTTGATCAAGAAAGGTATTGCTGAGATTCCGCACCCGACGACGATCGTCTCCTGTTCCCGTCCGCACAAAGTCTTGGCTACGCACCTCATTGATCCCCGCATTTTGGTAGTAGAACTGGAGGCGAGCTCCCGTCAGGAACCCTTGGCTCCTGGGATCATCAAATACGTAGTCCAAACTGAAGCGATCGCGGTAGGTATCAGCCCGGAGGGTTTCATTCTGCCCCCGGAAACCCGTTGGCCCAACCAGGGCAGTAGCCGTAATGGGGGCAACGGTGAAGTTATCCCTATTGCTAAAGACCTCCCCGGTCAGCCGGAGATAACTCGTTGAGTCAAATCGATAGACGGCTCTAGCCAAGAAATTATTGCGACCATTGAACTGATTGTCCACGAATTCGTCACTAACTGGTACCCGGTCTTCATTCCCATCCCGGCGGGTAAATCCTAACAATACTTCGAGATTATTGCTGCGGAAGGCAGTGAGCAGCGTACTCACCAAACTGTTATTAACGGTTTCAAAGTTGCTAGAGAGGCTGGTAAGACTGTCTCTTCGACCATAGCGATCGAGTAAATCCGCCGGGTCAATGGTGCGGAAGTTGACCGCTCCCCCCAGAGCATCACTGCCATACAGGGCAGAGGCAGGTCCCCGAACGATTTCTACCCGCTGTAGCGTTTCGATATCCACATAATCTCGCCCTAGGGAAGGCGTACCAAATTGAAACTGCGTCGGTACCCGGATGCCATCATTGAGGATCAGAACTCGATTACCTCCCAAGCCACGAATGTTAATATCTTGCAGCCCGTAGCGCCGATTGTTACCCACAGAGACATTAGGTTCATAGCGCACCAAATCCCGTAAATCCCTCACCAGTTGTTGATCAATCTCCTGATCGTCGATCACGCTGATGGATCCCGGTGTCAGCCGCACAGGTCTGGGAGTACGAGTTCCCGTGACCGTAATTTCTTCCTCTGGGAGGGTAGCCAGTGGTGCAGCGGTATCTGCATTCAAGCTGTAGGCAAAGCCGCCCGTTTTCAATACAACCTCTGAGGTTGGTAGCCCGTTTCGACCCGTCACCACGATTTGAATGCGATTACCCGTCGTCTGGGTCACCTGAATACTAGTAATGTCCTCGGTGGGGTTCGTTGCCGTGAACGATTGTCCCTCCGGCAGAGCTAGTAATGCATTAGGAATGTCGGCAATCAGACTATTGCCCTCAGCCCGGAATTGGTTGGCATCTACCAGCAGGGATCTGTTATCAGCGGTTTCTAGGATGATTTCCAGTCTCTGGTCGATACGTCTCACACTGATCTGAGTGACCCCGACAGTGGCAGCATCGGTCTGGGCTCGCCATTCTTCCAGGGTGGTGGCGGGACGGTTCTCAAAGTTGAGTTGGCTAGAAATCTCAGTACTGGTCTGTTGAGCAGTAGTCTCAGCAGTGGCATATCCGGTTTGTTGAATGGTAGTCTCAGCAGTAGCATATCCGGGCTGAATCAGCACCACAGTCGGCACCGTGGCGAGTATCCAAGCGGCACTTTTGCATAAAATTAAGTAGAGTTTCATAGAAGGGAACTGTCGATTAATGTTGATAAGATCGGGGCAAGTTGGCGCTTACCCGTTTTGATTGAAATTTCCTGAAGATGACTAACCTTGAGGCCCATCTCGACTGCGGCTACGGTGGGTTGGTGATAACAAGCAAATTTGCAGTCCGACTGGAGTGGTGACGATCGCTGCCTCTACCCCAAATCCTTGGTGTAGATTTTCGGGGTTGATCACTTCATCAGGAGAACCGATCGCGACTAACCGCCCCTGACGCAGCATGGCAATGCGATCGCTGTAGCGAATTGCTAAGTTGATGTCGTGCAGAACCGTGATGATACTTAGGTTTTGTTGTTGGTTCAAATCCTTGAGCAACTCTAGTAATTCCAATTGGTAGCGCATATCCAAGAAGGTGGTGGGTTCATCCAGCAGCAGGACTTGAGGACTTTGGGCGAGGGCTAGAGCCAGAAAAGCCCGTTGGCGCTCTCCCCCCGATAGCTGCTCAACGGAACGATCGCGAAATGCTTCTAACTGAGTTTGAGTGATCGCCCAGTCTATCTGAGCCTGATCTGCCGCCGTCAGCTCCCACTGCCACCAAGCCTGATGGGGA
>JAIMKT010000040.1:0-10201 GCA_020692245.1 Microcoleus sp. GA_180221_E-2-1-MAG-45_12 | reverse complement strand
AATTGACGCACCGTCAAACCAGTCGGAATCATGGGCTGTTGGGGCAGAATAGCTAGTTGACGAGCAACGGCTTGGGCGGTTTGGTGATGAATAGCTTTTCCATCCAACAGCACGACCCCTCTCTGGGGAGTTAAAATGCGACTGAGCAAACGTAGCAGGGTGGATTTGCCCGATCCATTCGCTCCCACCAAACTCAACCACTCTCCCGATCGCAGGGACAGATAAATTTCCTGAACAATAGGATGGTGAGAATAGCCTCCAGACAGTCCTTGAGTCACCAAGATATCTGCTGCGCCTTGGGGATGGGGTGGTAGGTGGTCTGAAGTCATCATCCGTTGAAGATGTCCATTCAGATGCTGGTGTCCGTTCATAATGCTTTGCTCCTGCTCCGTTGATAGAGCAACCAAATAAATAAAGGAGAACCAAGGAGGGCGGTGACGGCTCCAACCGGGAGTTCGATCGTTCCCAACCGGGAGAGGAGGTCAGCGAAGACCAGTACCCAGGCTCCCCCCAAGGCTGAAAGAGGTAAAATCCAACGGTAATCGGCTCCCACCAAAAGCCGGACACCGTGGGGGACAACCAGCCCAACAAAGCCGATCAACCCCGCCATGCTGACGGCACTAGCGGCTAACAGGCTAGCGATCGCCCCAATCAACAACCTCGATCGCAGCAACGAGCTACCTAAACCAATCGCCAAATCATCCCCCAAATTCATCAAGTTCAAGGGACGAGCCAGTAAACAGCCGACCACCAGGGCGATCGCTACATAGGGCCCCACCATCGACACCTCTGACCAGCCGCGTCCATTCAAGCTCCCAATCAACCAGTTCAAGGCGGCTTGAATGCGCCCATCATCAGCCATCAAGAGCAGGGTAGTTTGCACCGCCCCAAAAAGGGAGCTAACGGCGACCCCGGCTAACAACAGGCGTTCGATCTGCAATCCCCCACCGATGTAGCCTAGACCATACACCACCGTGGCGGTGAATAATGCGCCCACCCAAGCTCCTAGCGGTATCCAAGCGGTCAGTATATTGAGGGTGATCAGGACAATCACCACCAGCCCGGCTCCGGCGGAAATTCCCAACACGAAAGGATCTGCTAGCCCATTTCGCAACATCCCCTGAAGCAAAGCTCCAGAAAGTCCTAGGGCAGAACCAACCACCAACGCCACCACAATTCGCGGTAGACGCAGTTCCCAGACGATCGTTTGGGATAAGGGATCGCCTTGATGCCACAGAGCCTGCCATAGCTGTTCCCAACTAAGATTGACTGCTCCTTGACATAAAGCTACTACCATCGTCAGCAGTAGCACCCCAACCAAGAGAAGCAAGGTTGGCAAAGGATGCTCTTTAGATGGAACTAAGACTTGAAGCCAAGTTTGTCGGCTAATCATGATACTAATTACCTTAACTATTGGATGGGGAGGATACGGGTGCTTCTGGTGGTGGGGGTGGAGCTTCCACCGGGGTTGTTTCTGGTGGCGGAGGTGGCACTTCTACGGGTGCAGGGGCAGGAAGAGGTACTGGTGCCTCTGGGGTTGGAGTAATAGAAGCTGGGGTTGAGGGGGGCGAACCAATAGCCGCAGGCCTATCAGGTGTTTCTGTCGCAGTATTGGGAGGTTGCTGTATGAGGGCTTCTTCTCGGCGACGCTGCTCGGCTGCCTGTCGCTCTGCTTCTAAACGCCGACGATTTTCATTTTCTTGCTGAAAATTAGATCCCTCTTCCTCATAGGTGACGCGCACTCGACGGCTAACTCCTTCTTGGGGAACAGTTTGCGGGTCAAACCGCCATTGCCTCATGGTTTCCATGGTGGCTCGATCGACCTCTGGATTACCACTGGATTGCCGCAACCGCACCTCTACACTGCCATCTGCTAAAATCCTTAGATCAACACGGGGACTAGCTTCCACGCCCTGAAATCTCGGCTCTGGACAACTGACACAAACGGGCTGCTGGGGTTGCGATCGAGTGGGTTGAGGGGTAGAGGGAACTGTGCGAACGGCGGTCTGAGTGCCGTTACTACTTGAGGTTCCACCCACAGTTCCACCCACAATTCCACCCGGTCTTCCTTCGAGCCTCCCATCAGGTCTACCACCAGCAGCAAAACCCGTTGGTCGAGTTGCATTGCCAAACCCACTTCCAGCTCCTTGGGGGTTAGTGATCGGACCACTGGCTCCCGTGGCTCTCGGTACTGGTGTATTGCCAGCAGCATTGGTCATGGGTGTCACGGGATCGGCATTAGGTGAGGGGGGGGCGTTACTGGGGGCATCGACTCCAGGGGGCAGGGGAGCCTGACTTTCTGGGGCGAGGGCGATTGGTGGGGGAGCCAAGTCTGGGACAAACGCAACTTCCGGGGGAATGTCTGGTTTCGATGGCGGTTCCTCGGTCAACGCTTCTGGGATCGGATTCTCTGGACTATTATCGATCACCGTCACTTCTATTTCGTCTTCTGCCACCACCGTAGGTAAAACGTTAGATAAATCAGTCCAAAAATTTCCTACCCGCATAGCCATCGAACTGGCATGTAATACGAGGGAACCCATCAGGCTACTTACCAGAAATATTTTCAGGAGTCTGCTTTCTTTTTGACGTTGCTGGGAGATGAGTTCGAGGGAATTCATAGTTGAGTCAGTCCTATAAAATATCAAGAAAACTACGGACGTTGGGTGGCGATCGAAAGCTTTGCGCCTTCAACTTGGCGAATTTGATCCATAACAGCAATTACCCGATCGTGGGTGACAGAACCATCGGCATTGAGGACAATCACTAAATCTTGACCGGGTTGATTAGCGGCTCGGATTGCATTTGGCAATGCTTCGATCGGCACCTGCTGTTTGTTGAAGTAAAGATTGCCTGCTTTGTCTAGCGTCACTGTTGCCCGAACCACCTTTTGAGGTTGGGCAGATTTTGCTGTGGGTAAGTTCACCGCCAGCCCTTCAACTCGTCCTAAGAACAGGGTGGACATGATAAAGAAGGTCAGGATGGCAAAGATGACATCAATCATCGGCACGATGTTAATTTGGGGCGGGACTTCTGGTTCATCGACTCTGTGTCGTCGCATAAATACCCTCCCGATTCCGTTTTAAGTGTCGTCGATGCAATAATTCCAACTGAGCGGAGCACTCCTGAATCAGGGCCAGTTGACGCAAATAAAACCCACGAAACATATTGGCAAAGAATAGGGTGAATAAAGCTACAACCAGTCCAAAGGCTGTTGAAACAAGGGCTTCACTGATTCCAGCCGTAACCCCCGCTGTTTTTGTGCCTCCCACATCCCCTAAATTCAAAGAATTGAACGACTGAATCAGTCCTAACACTGTGCCTAACAATCCCAGCAAAGGGGCGATCGCGATAATTGTGTCAAAAATATTGCTAAAGCGCTTCAGCACTGGAATTTCAGCCTGGATTGCCCCATCGATCGCTAGGGCAAACTCTTCAGGCTCGCCATCTTCCAAGGCGATCGCCCCCAAAAAAATGCGGGAGATCGGCAAATCGACATAGCGTTGGAGCTTTTCGATCGCTAGTGCGGGTTCATCTCGATATAAGTCTAGAGATGTCTTCACCACCTGACTCTGGCGGTAATTGACACGATACCAGAAGACAATCCGCTCCCCAATCAACGCGATCGACACAATTGAAAACAGTAGCAACGGAACACCGACAAGGCCCGCCGCCATGAGAATTTCACCAAGTTTTTGCATAGCTTTTAATACCCTATAAAATTAGCCATTCCTGACCCTATTTCTTTCAAGAAGGCTAGATTAAATGACAAATAATCTTATTTTTAACTAAGAAAAATATACAACAGTTGCAATTTATTAGCAACTATATTGCAATTAATTATCAATTATAACTTCGGATTTATCTGATCCATGGAACCCATATTGGGATGGTTTTTGTGGGAGATGCATTGCCAGAAACAAAAAAAGAGCCGATCGTTTGCCGGTTCTAGATGTTTTACAAGATTGGCAGGTATCAGCCCAAGATATTATTTTTAATTTACTTTGGAATAGGAGCTAGCTAGCCCTAGGCGGGATAAATGCGGAGGCGGCGGTTGGGTTCATCTCCGAAACTGTTGGATTTTAGGCGGTAATGTTCCACCAGTTCGTGCTGCATCTTGCGGACTTTAGCCGATCGAGGTAACAACTCCACTGGCTGTCCCTTGGGGATGACAATTTGTTCCACGGCTAGGCGGGCTTCCTCTAGGGCTTCGATCTCATCCTGCGCTCCACTGGGGGCAAACAGGCGCACATCGGTAGTTTCGGGCATGGCGGGGTCATCCATATCCAATAGACGACGGAGAGCCTTGGTGATTTGGGGAATTGTACCAGCCTTCAGAGTGTGGATGGGAATGTGTCTGGCTCTGGCGATCGGGCGGAGTTTTGATTGGTGCTTCAGGTTCGATCGCAGGGCTAAAATTACATCGGCATTTTCCATATCCTTGGTGAGAATAACTGGCAAATTCAACACTTGGATTACCTGCTCTAGTTGCTGGCGGCTGACTCCGTAGGGATAGACATGGAGGGGCAGATCTTCACCGTTGGCAGTGAAACCTAGATGAATCAAATTATCATCCTGCCAAGATTGATCCAAAAGCTGGGCAAAATCCTGTTCTGGTTTTTCTGCCGCAAATTCTTTTCTGCCTGTTCTAGCTTCCGAGATGGGGGTCATTTGCCCAGTAGTGCGCCAGCCTGTGGGTTTCAGAGGATAAATCGTGGAGCTATCTCGGCGGCTAGACTCAAAACTATCGAAGCCCCGCTCTCCTAATCTTTCATCGGGACGATCGTAGGTGCGATCGCTGCCCCGTTCTGTACCCAAGGGAACCCTAGGCGGCACTGGTCGATCGACAAATTCCCGACTGATAACCACTTCTCCCGCTTGGTTCACCGTCCGCACTTCAGGATTCGGTTCCTTCGATCGCAGGAGTTGATCCATACTATCGGCGACATTTTCATGGATAATCCAGCGTTGTCGCTCCAGCATTTCAATGGCGATGGCAAAGGTCGGAGGAGCTTTCCGTTCCAAGACGGTTTTTTGGGAACCTCTCCGGCGGGCTTCATCATCTCCCAAGGTTACAGCTTGAATTCCCCCTACTAAATCCGAAAGGGTAGGATTTTTCATCAGGTTTTCCAGACGATTCCCGTGGGCTGTGCCGACCAGTTGTACTCCCCGTTCTGCGATCGTCCGGGCGGCGAGGGCTTCTAATTCCGTACCAATTTCATCAATGACAATCACCTCTGGCATATGGTTTTCCACTGCTTCGATCATCACTTGGTGCTGCAACTCTGGACGGGCTACCTGCATTCGTCTGGCTCTACCAATGGCAGGATGAGGCACATCACCGTCTCCCGCAATTTCGTTGGAAGTATCAATAATGACAACCCGTTTGCCCAAATCATCGGCCAGCACCCGCGCCACTTCCCGGAGAGCTGTAGTTTTGCCGACTCCCGGACGACCCAACATCAGGATCGATTGCCCCGTTTCTACCAAGTCGCGAATCATGGCGATCGTCCCAAATACCGCCCGACCAACTCGACAGGTCAGCCCAATCACGGATCCAGTCCGGTTGCGAATGGCACTGATCCGATGGAGAGTACGCTCAATCCCGGCTCGATTATCCCCGCTAAAGGTTCCTACCCGTTGCAGGCAATAGTTCAACTGCTCCAAGGACACGGGGGTTTCTGATAAATATTCTGCCCCTTGAGGAAACCGCACCTCTGGCAATCGCCCCAAATCCATGACTACTTCTACTAATTTATCTCGCTGGGCATGGTGGGTAATGGCGGTGTATAACTCTGGTGGCAGGATTTCTAGTAATTTTTGTAAGTCTTCATTAATGGGCTGGTCTTGTAATTGTAGCTGGGGAGAACTGAGACTTTGCAGACTTTCAGATGCGTTAACCAAGTTGTTGGGTTCTACCATGAAGAATTTGTTAATAAATTGGGCTGGATACAAAAACCTTAACTTCAAATCTTTAACTCTAACTATATGCTAAAGCTTGATCCCCGAAATAGGTATACTTGAACTAAATATTTATTTATGATCTACCACCTAGAGTTTCGCCTCTACAGTTTCCCTTTCACTACGCCCTTGGTGACAAGTCATGGTAGCTGGGAGATACGATCGGGGATCATCCTCAAAATCTGGGCAGAACCGCAAAAAGTTGCCTACGGAGAAATTGCCCCTATTCCTTGGTTTGGCTCTGAAACCTTAGAAGCCGCCCTCGAATTTTTTCAAGGTTTACCCTCGCAGCTTACCCATGAAGAAATAGAGAATATTCCCGATCGCCTCCCCGCCACTCAATTCGGTTTTAGTAGTGCAATAGAAAGCCTAGAGTTTTTGAAAAATCCCCCTAATCCCTTTCAAAATGCTAATTTTAGTTACCTACTCCCCACAGGTAAAACTGCTCTTAACGCATGGCAAAAGCCTTGGCAAGATGGTTATCGGACTTTTAAGTGGAAAATTGGGGTGTCTGCTCCTGAGCAAGAACTAGAGCAACTCCGGCAGCTAATGAATAGTTTACCTCTTGGAGCAAAACTGAGACTAGATGCTAACGGGAGCCTAAATTTAGCTCAAGCTCATCTCTGGTTACAGGAATGCGATCGCCTGAATATTGAATTTCTAGAGCAGCCTTTACCTGTAGATAATTTTCAGGATTTATTAACTTTGGCAGAGAAATATCGCACCTCGATCGCCCTCGATGAATCCGTGGCAACCACGGCACAACTAGAAGCCTGTTATGCTCAGGGATGGAAGGGAATTTATGTCATTAAACCAAGTATTGCGGGGTATAGCGATCGATTGCGGAGTTTTTGTCGTAGTTTTAATATTGATGCGGTCTTCTCCTCTAGTCTAGAGACAGCGATCGGCAGAACCCAAGCCCTAAGACTTGCCCAAGAATTAAGTAATCCCCAGCGAGCCGTAGGTTTTGGTGTGGATCAATGGTTAAATATCTCTTCAAAAGCATTAATTCAGCAATTATGGCAAGAGCCTTAGAGCATCTACAACAATTAAAAAATAATTCTTGGCTCATCACAAATCAGCCTACCAATTCACCTGATTATCTATCTACAAACTTATCTACAAAATTACCTATAAACTCAACTGCAAACTTATCTATAAACTTGTCGGCAAATTCATCGACAAACTTATTTGATCCTCAATTTATAAACTCCTCTCAAGAACTTAAAAATTATTCTCAAAAAAACTATTCTCAAGAACTCAAAAGCTATTCTCAAGAATTTAGAGATTGCTCTCAAGAATTTGCAAACTTAGCGCAGGTTTACTATCAACAGCTAATTCCTTTTCTTGAGCAAAATATTACTCCCAAAATTCTAATTAATGAACCCGAACCAATTCAATTTTTAGCTAAATTCCTTGCTACCACCGCCGCAGATTTGCCCGTATTTCTGGGGAATCCTCAATGGCAAACACAGGAATGGCAGCAAGTAGAAAAGCTAATTCAACCCAACTTTATCTGGCAATCTACCTCTCTAGAAAAACTAGCTTACTCTCTGCCAGAAAGTCACCCGCCCTACATCATGATTCCTACGGGGGGAACTTCCGGAACTGTGAAATTTGCGATGCATACATGGCAGACTCTTGGTGCTTCGGTAGCAGGATTACAAACCTATTTTGAGAAGCCAGTAATTAATTCTGTTTGTGTTTTGCCTATTTATCATGTCAGTGGTCTGATGCAATTTATGCGATCGCTCCTCACCGGAGGCAAGCTCGTAATTACCACAACTAAATACTTAGAAAAATATCTACAAAACAATTTTAATTCTCCTCTAGATATCTCCCCTTACTCAGAAATATCCCCAGAAATATCTATAGAAATTAATCCCCAAGAATTTTTTCTTTCTCTTGTTCCCACTCAACTCCAAAAATTATTAGCAGATCCCCAAACTAGCTCTTGGTTAACTCAATTTTCAGCTATATTTCTCGGTGGTGGAGCCGCATGGCAAGAACTACTTACCCAAGCTAGGGTGTTACAAATTCCTCTCGCTCTTACCTACGGCATGACGGAAACTGCGTCACAAATTGCCACCCTCAAACCCCAAGATTTCCTAACAGAAAATAGTGCAATTCATAATACCTGTGGTCAAGTTCTGCCCCATGCTCAACTAAGTTTATCTGACCTTGGATTAGTTACAATTAAATCTGCTTCCCTTGCCTTGGGTTACTATCCAGAATTATGGAAGAATAACACTTTGATAACTGATGATTTAGGTGATTTAGAGATATTTAATAAAACAGGATATTTATCGATCACTGGTCGGCAGAGTCTACAAATTATCACCGGAGGCGAAAAGGTATTTCCTCCAGAGGTAGAGGCAGCAATTTTAGTAACTAAGTTAGTCCAAGATGTTTGCGTATTAGGAATACCAGATAAATATTGGGGGGAAGTTGTCGCCGCAGTTTATGTTCCAGCTAATTCAGATACTAACCTCGATCACAATTCAGAAAGTATTTCACAAGCTATCCAAAGATCGATCGCTCCCCATTTAGCTAAATATAAAATTCCTAAGCTCTGGTTCTCTAGATCAAAATTATCCCGCAATACTCAAGGGAAAATTAACTATCAAACTCTAAGAACTGAACTTCGAGAATGTCTAAAAAGTTTCTAGCGACTAAAAGTAAATAAAAGTGACTAAAGTCGTTACTACAAAGACCTATTCTCCTAGCATAAACTCAAGGTAAACTAAATAAGAATTTAGGGCTTGATAATCTAAGTTAGTTGAATTTATTCTCGTAGTTGTGACTTTAGTCGCTCCTGTAAATATAGGCTTCTTAGATAACCTCTTTCATCCCTAGATTGGCGTAGCCGCCCCAAAGGAGAATCAAGTTTTTAGACATTCATCTAAACATTGTTATCTAAGCATTAGTGCTAGTAACAACTTTGCTATTTTTGCTTTGTCCGTTGGCGTTGCGGGGTTGGATCACTCCGTAGCCACCGTGGTTGCGTTCGTAGATGACGTTGATTTCATTGGTTTTGATATTGCAGAATACGTAGAAATCATGATCTACTAGTTGCAATTGTTCTAGGGCTGTCTCGATCGTCATCGGGGGCATAGCAAAGTATTTCATCCGCAACACATCAGAGGGCAGTTCTGGGGTGCGATCGCCGATCAAATCTTCACTCACTGGAGCTTCTAGAACTACTTCAGTAACCTTAGCTGCCACATGGGTTTTCTGGTCTAGGCGCTTCTCTTTATATTTGCGGAGTTGTCGGGCAATCTTATCAGCCACTAAGTCAATGCTGGCGTAGAGGTCTTCTTGGCGCTCTTCCGATCGAATCACCGTGCCATTGGCGTAGAGTGTTACCTCAGCTACTTGATTGGCACTGATACGAGGATTTTTAGCTACCGATAGATGAACATCAACTTCAGTGGTAATATTCTGAAAGTGACTCACAGCCTTTTCAATTTTTTGATGCACATACTCGTTAATGGCATCGGTAATTTCAATATTTTTGCCCTGAATTACCAACTTCATAATTACTTTACTCCATCTTTAACTGATATTTGATTATTGTCTGGGGTGATGATGGGTAGCGAGGATGGCTACTAAATGGGCTATCTAGCTAGGCTATCTAGGATCACTCTTTTACCCTAACACTTTGTATTCTCCAAAACATAAATTTTTCACTTCTCTTTAACTTAATTTGCAATCAGTGACATTCAGTAAAAATACTAGACGAAGGTGTATACTAGAGAGTTGGGGTGTCATTCCCTACGAAACCGCTTGGCAGCAACAGCGATCGCTCCTTGAAGCTCGTTTGCACCAACCAGAACTAGATGATATTTTCCTGCTCCTCGAACATCCCCCCGTTTATACCCTAGGCACTGGCTCTAGTTTAGATTTTCTCAAATTTGATCCGGCAAAAATTCCCCCCACCCAACTTTACCGAGTAGAACGGGGCGGCGAAGTTACCTATCATTGTCCAGGGCAGGTGGTGGGCTATCCAATTTTGAATCTACGTTATTACCAACAAGATTTACATTGGTATCTGCGGCAGTTAGAGGAAGTGATTCTGCAAGTATTGCAAAGCTACGATTTACCGGGGGAGAGGCTGCCGGGGTTAACGGGTGTCTGGATTGAGGGTCGCAAGGTGGCGGCGATCGGGGTGAAGGTGAAACGCTGGATCACGATGCACGGCTTTGCCCTGAATGTCTGCCCTGATCTAGAGGGGTTCCGT
>JAIMKT010000039.1:31309-35812 GCA_020692245.1 Microcoleus sp. GA_180221_E-2-1-MAG-45_12 | reverse complement strand
AAATTTTGGACAAATATTTTTCATCCCTTAATCCAGCAACGCCACTCATCCTTACCTGTTTAAGACTACCCCAAACTTATTACTGATCCCAGAGCATTATGCCAATCTTAGATTTACCTGAGATTTACAAAATCCTCGGCAAAATTTAGCAAGAATCGGAAATTCCTATAAAGTGTTAGGATGATTTTCTTAAACCAGTAATCTCCTATAACCTGATGACTAATTTAACAGCTTGGGTGAGTCAAAACACCCCTAATTTCATCTCCTCAACTCTACTAGCAACGACTCCAGCCCCCACAGAAGCAGAGCCTGTTAGTAATTCTCTAGTTTTAGCCGCCGTGTTGCTGACTCTAGTTGTAATCTACTCTGCTAGTAAAATTGGGGCTGAAATTTGTACTCGGATTAATTTACCTACCGTCTTGGGCGAATTGGTGGGAGGCGTAGTAATTGGGATTTCGGCTTTACACCTGTTAGTGTTTCCCGAAGGAGGAATGACAGCAGCAGATTCCTTAATCATGCAATTTCTGGAATTCACAGCTAATCTTTCTCCACAAGCGGCAGAAGAAGTATTTCGATCGCAAAGCGAAGTCATTTCTGTCCTTGCCGAGTTGGGAGTCGTGATTCTGCTCTTTGAAGTGGGGCTAGAGTCAGATCTCAAGGAATTATTAAAAGTTGGGCCGCAGGCAGTAACTGTTGCCGTAGTCGGGGTAGCTGCACCCTTTGCTGGGGGAACCTTAGGCTTATTTTATTTATTCGGTGTGCCTCTCATTCCCGCCATTTTTGCCGGAGCCGCCCTCACCGCTACTAGTATTGGCATCACCTCCAAAGTCCTCACCGAAATGGGCAAGCTCAACACCACGGAGGGCAATATTATCCTTGGAGCCGCCGTCCTCGATGATGTCTTGGGGATTATCGTCTTAGCAGTGGTAGCAGGGCTTGCCAAGACTGGGGAAATCGAAGTTGGCAATGTAATTTACTTGATCATCAGTGCGGCGGTGTTTCTCGTGGGGGCGATTATCGTCGGTCGCCTGCTCAATCCCTACTTTGTGAAGTTGATTAATAAAATGCAGACCCGTGGTGAGTTGTTACTAACTTCCTTGGTGTTTGCTTTTGTGTTGTCTTACATTGGCGGGGTGATTCAACTAGAGGCGATCCTTGGTTCCTTTGCAGCGGGGCTAGTCCTTGCAGAAACTGAAAAACAAGAGGATCTACAAAAACAACTATTCCCGATCGCTGATATGCTAGTGCCAATTTTCTTTGTTGCTGTGGGAGCCAAGACTAATCTGGGAGTGCTTAACCCTACCAATCCTACCAATCAAGAAGCTCTAGTTCTGGCAGGTTTCCTGATCCTTGTGGCGATCGTTGGGAAACTAATCACTGGAGCCACGGTTTTTGGCAAACCCGGTATTAATCGACTAGCCGTCGGTATTGGCATGATTCCTAGAGGTGAAGTTGGCTTAGTATTTGTGAGTGTCGGGGCTGCCAGTGGTTCCCTCAACAAAGCTACAGAAGCCGCCATTATCATGATGGTAATCGTGACTACTTTCCTTGCTCCACCACTCCTCCGGTTAGTTTTTCAGTCTGGCTCAGCCGAGGATTTATCAACAGAACTATCAGGAGCTTTATCCTCAGAAACCTCAGAACCGGAAACAAAATAGTAAATCTTTCTTCAATAATTCCAGCAATTTAGCAGTAACTTAATTAGATTGACGTAGTTATCGCCGTTAATTCTTGTTGATTCTATTTAAGACTACTGCTAATGTCATTTTCTGGTGCTTTGCAGATGATTGAATTTAGCTACATCCCGATCGAGATTGTTTTTCCTCAGGAATTGTGACTATTTTTAATCCATCAAAATAAGTCTCTTAATGCAATTTTAGATGCTATCTATTTGATTTGAGGTCTAATTTAAAAGTATAGAAAACTTAAAATCCAAGTTGAGGTTAAATCCTTAATTACACTACCTACAGTTTTAGAGTTTTTCCTGAAAAATACTTAAAAAATATCTAAAAACTATTTCAGAACCATCTAAAAAACACCTGAAAAACATCAATATCCAAAGTAAGTTCTAATTACTGAATATTACTAAATATTGCTGAATATCTAAAATTAATACCTTACATGTTGCAGTTCCTCACACACTCTCTAACGCAGTCTTCAAGACCATCTCTTAAAAACTACCTCAGACCTTCTTGGTTTGTGTTCAATTTTTTACTGATTTTGCTCTGGAGTTCCCATGCCGAAGCTGCGAGGCTATTATCTTGGCGGTTTGAGCCGAATCAAAATCAACTCAGCTTTAGTACCGATGGCGGTGTTCAGCCCGCAGCTCTGATGCTTAGTAATCCTGCCCGCTTGGTGATTGACCTTCCGGGGACTAGCCGGGGCGGTATTGCTCCCAATCAATTTGTCGGCGGCTTGATCCGAGAAGTCCGAGTGGGACAGTATAACGCTCAAACTACGAGAATTGTGGTAGAGCTGGCGGCGGGTTATACGATCGATCCCCGTCAAGTCGTATTTCAACCCAATGGCAGCAATCAATGGCTAGTCCGTCTCCCCCAACCCACCGCTCAATCCCAGACCCTCCCCACCACAAATATTCCTGTTCCCAATGTTGGTAATAGTCCCATTTTTAACCCCAATGCCTCTTCAGGGCTTCCGTTCCAAGTAACGCAATCTGGCTTCTTCTTGACTGGAGTGACGGGTAATGCCCAGATTAGAAATCGCCGTAGTGACGATCGCCGGACAGTGGAGCTGGAAGTAGAAGGGGCTAGTTTTCCAGCAGGTTTACTAGGACAGACGATCGCCGTAAATCGTTATGGAGTCGGGCAGGTACAGTTTACCCAAAATCGTAACTCGCCCTCGATCGTGAATATTGCCATGAGTGTCAACAATGATGCTCCCGATTGGCAAGGTCTCTACAACCGTCAAGCCCAAGGATTACTTCTTGCTCCGGTGGGGGTCAGCACTTCCCAGCTAGAATCTGCCTCCGTTGCCAATCCTGTTGCCAATGCTCCTAATTCTCGTCTTGCCGTGATTCGAGGTTTAGAACTGAGCAGCGATCGAACCCAACTATTGATTCGCTCTGACCAACCCATTAGAGCCACAGGCAGCTTGGATGCAAATCGCAATTTCCGGATCACCATCCCCAATGCTCAAGTGGGCAATCCTTTACCCCAACCCCGCTTGGATATCAACAGCCCCATTTCTCGATTGCAGGTCATCCAACAGGACTCCCAAACCGTAGTCATCAATCTCCAGCCATCTCTCGGAGCCAACCTAGGACAAATTAGCCAAGTCAACTCCCAACTAACTGCCCTAAATATCTTCCCTCAATCTCTTGCTAACCCCCTACCACCGTTGTCTTCCCTACCTCCTCTCCCGCCCCAATCACCAATTTCTCCAATTTCTCCAATTTTTCCTATTAATCCTCCCAACCAGTCCAACCCTTCTATAGATTTACCCGCAGTCCGGGGACGGCAGCTAGTGGTGATCGATCCGGGGCATGGTGGTCGAGATCCGGGAGCCGTGGGCATTGGTGGTCTCCGGGAATCAGGAATTGTGATTGATATTTCCCAGCAGGTGGCAGATCTTTTGGAGCAGCAAGGAGTCCAAGTCCGCATGACTCGCACCACTGATGTGGAGGTTGATTTGGCTCCCCGGGTCAATATGGCAAACCAGGTCAATGCTACGGTGTTTGTAAGTATTCATGCCAACGCCATTAGTATGAGTCGTCCAGAGGTTAATGGGGTAGAAACTTTCTACTTTTCTTCGGGGCGGGATTTGGCAGCTAGTATTCAACGCAGTATTCTAGAGGCAATTCCTGAAATGAACGATCGCCGCGCCCGGCAAGCCAATTTCTATGTGCTACGGAATACCCGAATGCCTGCTGCTTTAGTGGAAGTGGGTTTTGTGACTGGCGCAGAGGATGCGCCTAGATTGCGAGATCCTGCCTTTCGGAGTCGGATGGCAGCAGCGATCGCGAGGGGGATTCTCCGCTACATCCAGTAGGGAATTCCAGCTAATTGCGGAGGCTATGCACTTTTTGGAAGAATTGACTTAATTTTACTTGGTCTAGTTTGCCATCAGTGCGGACGCTGCTACAGAGGTCTAAGCCAAAGGGCTGAACGGTAGTAATTGCTTGTTGGACATTCTCAGAGTTTAAGCCCCCAGCAAGGAAGAGGGGAATAGAAAGTGCCTCCCGGATTTGACGACTGATGCTCCAGTCATGGATTCGCCCCGTTCCCCCTAGTTCTTTGGTCGGCGGGGATTGATTCCCAGAATCTAACAAAATCGCATCTACTTGAGAACTCACTGCCACTGCTTCGGCGATCGACTCTTCCCCGGTGACATGGATCACCTGCACTAGCTTGATTCCCGGCAGAGCTTCCTGTAATTCTTGGTAAGTACCCGTGAGGAGGCGATCGCAGATTTGGATCGTATTCGTGCGGCAATAGTGATGCTGTTCAATAATTTCCCGGACATCTTGTTTACTCGTCAACAAAA
>JAIMKT010000039.1:0-31287 GCA_020692245.1 Microcoleus sp. GA_180221_E-2-1-MAG-45_12 | reverse complement strand
AATCGCAGCAATTTCCCGAATCAAGGCTTCCCCAATTACTCCCGGCCCCGAAGGCATCGCTGCCACCAATCCCAGAGCCGCCGCCCCAGAAGCGATCGCCAATTCTGCCTCTTCCCGGCTACTAATACAACAAATTTTCACCCTCGGCATTCCCTGAAACTTCATCACCCCGACTCCCTAAAAACTACCCCTAAAAATTATCTCTGATACCCAAATAAAGCACTATTGAGCAAACCGCCCAAGATGGTGATCGGCAGAAGAATATAAACATACGATCGAACATTGAGCCAAAAGACTGTCTGACAAAGTTTAGCAGGAGATTTATCCTTATCCTTCCATAATCCCATTAGTCGATAGCTTTCTATAATCCAAGTCAAAAGAAAGTTTATGCTCAATAATCCTAAAAAGGCAGTGATATAAACATGCAGAGGAAAGGTTGGTTGAATCCGTAATACTAGCTGCCATGAAGTTTTGATGCCAATTCTAAAGTTCAGATACACCCCACTTATGAAAATAATTGAACTTCCAACCAAGCTAATTAAGTAAGTAAAAAATTGAATAATTAGTGACTGTGGACTTCCCCTATGTTCAATCAGCAAGCGGATGAGTAATTTACCCAAGAATAGGCTAAGTAAAATTACATTGACGGGAAAGAGAAATCGCAATCCACTACTTGTATATGTAACTGAAAACCAAACTCCGATCAATGTAGAGACAACATTAATATCAAAGGATGTGGCTTACTTTTTTTAGGACTACCCGATTAAGTTCACTCGATTACCCGCAAACATTAACGGGAGATTAATTGGGGATTCACGCCATTGAGGTGGACAATTTCATTATCTGGTAAATCCTTAAATAAAGGAGTACTGAGGTAACGTTCCCCAAAACTAGGCTGGATGAAAACGATCAGTTTATCCGCATTTTCTGGACGCTTACCAACCACGATCGCTGCTGCTAGGGCTGCCCCGGTGGAAATTCCTGAGAGTAAACCCTCTTCCTTTGCCAGACGACGACCATAGGCGATCGCCTCTTCACTACTAACTTGAATTATTTCATCAATCAAATCTACCTCTAACACCTTGGGAACAAAACCTGCCCCAATTCCTTGGATTTTATGAGCACCAGCCCGACCACCAGATAAGACGGGGCTTTCTTGAGGCTCCACAGCGATCGCCCGAAACTCCGGTTTGCGTTGCTTTATGACCGAGGCTATACCCGTAATTGTCCCTCCAGTGCCGACTCCAGAAATCAAGAAATCAATTTGTCCATTGGTATCATCCCAGATTTCTTCGGCGGTGGTTTGCTGATGGATTTGGGGATTAGCCGGATTCATAAATTGCTGCAACATGTAGGCATTGGGGAGAGTTGCCACAATTTCCTCGGCTCGGCGAATCGCCCCCTTCATGCCATCCACACTACTTGTTAGCTCTAGCTGCGCCCCGTAAGCCTTGAGAATTGCTCTCCTTTCTACACTCATGGTTTCCGGCATTGTCAAAATTAACTTATATCCCTTTGCTGCTGCCACCATCGCCAGGGCAATCCCCGTATTCCCAGAGGTCGGCTCTACCAAAATAGTTCTACGGGGGCTAATTAATCCAGCTTCTTCGGCAACCGTAACCATGTTGATGCCTATCCGGTCTTTGACTGAGGAGGCGGGGTTCATCCCTTCTAGTTTTGCCACAATCTGAGCCACAACTCCTTCCGCTTGGGGAATCCGGTTAAGAGCTACTAAAGGTGTTTTACCAATCAGTTCCGTGATATTTTTTGCAATTCCCATGGGGTTATCTCCTGAAAAGTTTTTATAAAGACTGGGGGGACTAAATTTTCTCGATATTTTCTCGATCGCCAGCTAACAATCCACGAAATAACTCAATAAACTTGAGGAATCATAGATATTAGTAGGCATTTTTTAATCTTAAATTGAAATATACTACAAAAAGTAGATCGGAAATAAGTAGTTTAGATTACTTAATTGAAATTTCTTGCTTGGCTTATTTTCCTTCGTTCTACAAGCCCGCGTGAGCTAATCGCCAACTCACCATTACCAAAATTAGATAAAGTCCAAATTTGAGGAGACGTTGGGGGGCAACCTGACATAACTTTGCACCAAGGATGACTCCGGGAATTGCTCCTGTGGAAATTGCTGCCACAATCTGCCAATCTACGGTTCCTAAACTCAGATGTCCTAAGGAAGTAAAGAGGAGCAGGATCGCCCCTTGAGTTAAATCTGTACCGACTAATTTCTGGGGTTCTAGGCGAAAGCAGGCAATCATGACGAGGGCAAATAGGGAGCCGGAGGAAACACTAGTCAAGCCCACAAGACCGCCGAGGATAAAGCCAATAATCACAGTAATTATCCGACCCTTAAGGCTATCTAATTCTAGTTTGGGTAGTCTGGGTAGCTGCACGTGGGGGGCAAAAGTAAGTAGCAATAGCTGGAGCAGGGCGATCGAGGTAATACCAAGAATTGCAAAACCCATACCGTGTAATAGCAGGGTATCGAGGTTAAGGGTCTCAACTCCTTGCAGGTGGTGTAAGATGGCAACTCCAGCCAAAGAACCGGGAACGCTACCTGTGGCTAACCACCGAACAATTTGCCAATCAAGGGTTTGCTGTTGCCAGTGCCGATAGCCGCCTACAAGTTTCATTAACGTTGCCGCCACAATATCCGAACTAATGGCGATCGCCGCCGGGACGTGGAACCCGATAATCAGCATGGGTGTAATCAAAGAAGCTCCGCCGATCCCCGTTAACCCCACTAAAATGCCCACAAATAAGCTGAGGGCAGACAAAAGTAGATAATTCATAGCTAGATATCTCCCTAATTCCCAGATAAGTAAGTGTTTAGCTGTTCTGTGGGAATAAAGGCAGAAATATCTACGATTTTCAGGTGGACGATTGCCAAAATTACTAAAGTGTAAGCAGTGGAGGTGGCGATCCCCATGCCTAGTTCTTTAGGAAAATTCCGGGGTTGGTCTTGATTCTGCAACACATCTCCCGCCCCCAACTGCATGAAAATAATCCCTACTAAATTAGAGAGCCAGTAGCCAGCGATCGTCCCCCCAAGGAAAAATTTCGGCGAGATCAAACTCATCCCGTAGCCAAAACCGTAGGCGACTGGCAGGTTAAATACTAGATCATTCCACCAACAGAGGGGCGAAAGTAAATATCCCACAACGATCAGTAAGCTGCCTCTAATTTTCTTTAGTTTGGTTTTGAGGGGTTGATCTCCAGAAAATAAACCAGAAAATAAATTTGTGAATATTGCGAATAGGTTTTCGTTCTTGCTGTCGGTGTTTTTGATGTGCTGCATATTAAAAGTACAGTATCTGTATGTATTTACCGTATTTTATCAGACTGCCCCACAAAAAATACTAAATCTCGATCGAATTACCGTAATTTACTTTCCCTAAGAGGTAACATTGTTTTCTAGCGTTCAACGGCTAAATGTAAAAATCAGGATTTGGCAATTTATGATTTAAAGCCCAATCACCGATCGCCCGGACTTTGTAATCTACGGGATCGTGGAGGGTAAATGTCCGTAAATTGCGCCAGTAGCGATCGAAGCCATACTTCCCTGCCGTAGCCCTTGCCCCCATCACTTCAAAAATCCGACTGGTGACATCCAAACCCACCTTAGTCGCTGCCACCTTGGCTGTAGCAATGGCGAGCGATCACCGTTTCTCCCCTCTGCTCGGCTGTTAAAGCCCATTCTTGTTCCCAAGCACCTAAAAGTTAAGAGCAAACAGAGATCACCCCTTTCCAACCCTCACTAAATCAAAGTGCGATCACCATTTGTGGGTAGAGGCTATATGCCAGAACTACGCAAAAACAAGCTAAAATTTAGTGGTTTGAATTAAAAGACAACTCCGATCTATAGCGTAGGATAGCATGAACTTTTCAAATAATATTCGTTTCTATGAGGGGGAAGAATGGGAAAAACGTATTCAAATATTGCTTAAAAGGCATTACGGACTTGGTAACTATCAAGAAGTAAAAGCAAAACATAGAGGTGATTATGGTATTGAAGGCTATTCAACCTGTGGCAGCGTTTTTCAATGCTATGCAACTGAGGCTTATGACACAAAGCAGAAATATGAAGCTCAACGCGATAAAATAACTACTGATATAAATAAATTCATAAATAATAAGGATAAGCTTATTGAAATTTTCGGCAAAACAATTATCAAGCGATGGATTTTACTTGTACCGAGTTTTGATAGTGCTTCGTTAGTTCAACATGCATCTAAAAAAGCCGAAGAAGTTTTAAAAGCAAATCTTCCATATGTCTCACAGGACTTTAAAGTAATTATTGAAACAGATGAATGCTTTCTCAAAGAAATCAATGAACTTACTCGTGTTGGGGCTATAGAATATGATACCCCAGACATTGAAATTAAAAACACTGATCGAGAGAGTTGGCTAAAATCCAATCATAGTTTAGTTAACAACTTAGAGTTAAAAGGCAACAAAATCCCTAAAATTAATGCTGATGGGAAAATCGAAGAATTTAAAATTTCAATTGTAGGTCACTACTTAAGAGGTCAAAATTATCTAGAAGAGGTAAATAAATATAATCCTGACTTGTACGCTCGAATAAATGATTGTAAACTCACTTACGAACGTGGACTGGAAACAATGAGCTATATTAGTAGCTCTCCTGCTCCAAGTATACATCTTCAGGATGCAAAAAAGGAATATTCAGAGCAACTACAAAAACCCTTCTCTAATCTGCCAATTCCAAAAATTGAGATACTCGTTTGGGAAGCAATTTCTGATTGGTTAATGAGATGTCCTCTAGATTTTTAAATAGATATTACAAATTATGGAAACTCAAGAATTATTAGAGTATTTAGATGTACCATTTTCTTTTCAGAAACGTTCAACTCCGTTATTACCACAATATAGAGTGATTTGGGGACTATCAATATTAGTTTTAATTTTAGAAATAGGTAGTAATGGTAAATCTAGTTCGATTAAGCGACTACATTTATTAAATTGGGCGATCAAAAGTGATGAAAATCGGCAGAGAATGTCTAAATTAATAGAAGATAGATCGTCAATTGTTGCAGGATTTATTAAATACGATCCTGGATTCACAAGGGCAATTGAGTATGCTATTGCTGATGATCTTGTAGAAATGAAGAATAACAAAACAAATAAACCTATATGTTTAATAAAAAAAGGGAAAAAGTTGGCAAGGGAGATAATCGCTACAGAAAATTGCTTGGAAGAAGAAAAAACTTTTCTTAGACAAAAGGGTAAGTTAATTACTAAGGAACTAGCTGAAAGCTTATTTAAGCTCTCTTAAATATATGTCTCTACAAATTCGGCAACTTAATATAAGAGTTTCTACCTCAAATGGACTTTTTGGTGTAGATATACCTTTTGCCATGGGACTTTGTGTTTTACACGCCGATAATACATCTGGTAAATCAACCTGCTTACAGTCAATCATTTTTGCGTTAGGGTTAGAAGGAATGCTCAGCCCACAACGTAATATTCCTTTACCTTCAGTAGTTACAGATCGTCTTGAATATAATGATAGATTTTATGAAGTTCTAGAATCTGAAGTATTTTTGGAAATATCAAATGCATCCCAAACTATAACTGTACGTCGTCAAATAAAGGGCAGTCAAGATGTGAGTTTAATTACTGTTTGGGAAGATGCGATGTTATCTCATCCTAATGTTTCATGTGTTCCCAGCGATTATTTTGTAAGGCGAAATGGAGCAGCATCTAGAGAAAGAGGCTTTCATTATTTCTTGGCAAGATTTGTGGGTTGGGAACTCCCAGAAGTTGCAGATTATGAAGACAAAGAAAAGCCACTTTATATGGAAACTTTATTCCCATTCTTATTTGTTGAGCAAAAACATGGATGGTCAAATTTACGCAATCGTTTTCCAAGTTATTTAAAGATTAAAGACTTGAGCAGAAGAGCTTTTGAGTTTATTTTTGCTATGGATGTTCAAGGAATTGCCACTCAAAAAATACTTCTTAACCAACAATCCACAAGTTTAAAATCTCGTTGGTCAAATAAAGTTGTAGAATTTAATCGTTTGACTGAAGGCATTAATGCAACTATTAGTAATTTGCCATCGCAACCAATCGCAATCTGGCCACCCACAATTCAACCAATAGTTTTAATATCTCGTGATAATGACTGGATAAGCATAGGACAGGCAATTTTCGATTCTGAAGAACATCTTATAGCTTTAGAATCTCAAGAAATTCCTGTTGTTAGTGAAATTTCTGAGTTAGTTAATGAACAGTTACAACTTAGAGAAGAGGAACGAATTAATATTGAGCTGCAATTGAGGCTTAAACTTGAAGAAATGGAGAATTGTAGAATTAATTTTGGAGCAATCCAATCTAGGATTTCCTCATTAGAAGAAGAATTATCTAAACATAAAGATCTTCAAACATTAGCAAGTCTCGGATCAGCAAGTGAAATACAGGTCAATTCTGGGACTTGTCCAACTTGCCATCAACATATTAGTGATTCGCTTATTTCTCCTCAAGAAGTAAGTAATCCCATGACAATCGAGCAAAATGTTGAGTTTATTAGAGAGCAACTGAAAATATTTAAAGCTATGGAGCAAAGTGAAGTTCAAACACTTGAACATAAAACGAGACAGCTTAACATAATCAGAAGACGTGTGACAGAAATTAGAGAAGAAATCAGATCTTTGAAAACAACTTTAACATCGTCGAATAACTCACCATCTTATTTTGCGATAGAAGAAAGAATTAGGCTTAAAGATAAAATCCGACATATTAAATCAGTCCAAGAGCAAATCGATATATTGCTTGGCAGTTTTGAGCCTTTGTCAGATGAGTGGAATAAGGTTCAAATACAACTTCGTGATCTTCCTAAAGGAATACTGCCTGAGGAAGATATTGCCAAAATAACAGATTTGGAACACATATTTCAGGAGCAGCTTCGAGAGTATGGGTTTAACAGTTTAACTATTAACAATATTAAAATATCTGACTATTCGTATTTCCCTGAACATGACGGATTTGAGTTAAGTTTTGATTTGTCTGCGAGTGATTATATTAGAGTTATTTGGGCTTACTTACTAGGATTACTCGAAGTTTCTAGAGATCATCAAACTAATCACCTTGGGTTGCTAATTTTAGATGAGCCACGTCAACAAAGCGCTCGTGAGACTAGTATTGAAGCATTTTTAAGAAGAGCTAGTAATTCATTGAGATATAACCAACAAGTAATAGTTGCAACTAGTGAAAGTCGTGAAGTTCTTGATGCACATCTTAGCTCTATTCCACATACACTCCGCCGATTTGAGGGAAGAATTATCGCTCCTATTTAGTTTTGATATTTGTGATCGCCTTTTATATTTAGCCAACTAGTGATTGCTGAATGTCCTAATCAAAGACCTCGAAATATCTATAAACACTTGACTAGCCAAAAACTTGCGATCGCTCAAGGTAATGGGTATCCCTCGATCGCCCCCAGCACAAATTTGGGCATGGAGGGGAATTTCTCCTAATAAAGGAGCTTGTAATTCTGCCGCTAGTTGTTGACCACCGCCTTTCCCAAAAATATATTGAGGAGAAAATTGCCTATTCTCTCCCGATAGATCAAGTTGGAGATCAAGCTCTAAAATAGGTTTTTGATCGACATTTTGATTAATAGCTTGATTAATAGTGTGATTGATAGTTCGATCGATACTTTTTTGGGAATTTTTTTCAAGATTCTGATCAAGATTTTCCGTGAGCAAATAGCTCATATTCTCTATAATTCCTAGCACAGGTACGCCCACTTGCCGGAACATATGCACGCTACGGCGGACATCGGCGATCGCTACCTGTTGGGGTGTTGTCACCAAAATTACGCCACAAATGGGGCTTTCTTGGACGATCGTAATCTGGGCATCCCCTGTCCCCGGCGGCAGATCAATCAGCAGATAATCCAATTCACCCCACTCCACTTGATGAATAAATTGGGTAATAATTTTGTGCAGCACCGGGCCCCGCCAAGCGAGGGGATGATCGGGTTCTGCCAATAAACCCACGGACATGACCTTGATCCCATGAGCCTCTAGGGGGATAAATCTCTGCCCGGCAGGAGTATCGATTACTTCCACCTCCGCCTGTCCCAAGCCCAACATCTGCGGCACATTAGGCCCATAAACATCGGCATCTAGCAAGCCTACCTTTGCCCCCGTCAAGCTCAAAGCTGCTGCCAAATTCACCGCCACAGTTGACTTGCCTACCCCGCCTTTACCACTGGAAATAGCTAGAGTCGTCCGCACTTGGGGAATAGTACAAAGCTCGACATAAGTTTTTTTACACCAATCTAAACCTGAGAGAGATGCTATAACTTTATTCCTAAGATCGAGTTGATGGCAACCGACATAGAGACGTAAATAGATGTAATCATCAACAATGCGTAAGTTCCGAACCATCCCCAAACTGACAATATCATTCTTGAGAATTGGCTCCTGAATTTGCTTGAGTAGCTGGGTTACTTCCTGTTGACGATCGATCTGAAGCTTATTACTTAGGGTTGTTGGTATTGAATTGGAAAACTCTGGAGATCTGCTGACCATTTTTTCACCTATTCCTGAACCGATGGCTCTAGAGATTGTGCTTGTAAGGCTTGATTGATTCGCTGAATTGCTCTCTCTGCTTGAATACTTACTTCTCGATCGGGGTCATCAATAGCCTGTTGTAAAGCAGAATTTGCTAAGGGACTCCCAAGATTTCCTAGAGCGATCGCTGCATCTTTGCGGACATCGGGATATTCATCAGCTAGGGCTGCAACTAAAGCCGGAATGACTTCTTCATTTTTAGTAGTTTGGAGAATTTTTTGGAGAGCCTGAGCTGTGAACCTGCGTACCTGCCAATGATCATCAGCGATCGCTGTAATCAAAGCTGGAATTGCGATCGGATCACCGTGAATAGTGAGAGCCTTAGCTGCATTCCGCCGGACTTGCCAATCAGGATCCTTGAGTAGAGCTTGACTTAGAAGAGGGATCACCTCCGGATCAGCCAAATGTCCCAAGGTTAGAGCAGCTTCCCGACGGACGAAATCTATGGGGTCTGCTAGTAAGGGCAAAGCTGGGGGGCTAATTTTGACTTGATTAAGATAGCGCAGGGTGGTAATGGCGGCTTCTCGAAGTTCGGGATGGTTTGATGCTAGAAAGGGTAATAAATAGGGTAAAGATTGGGCATCATGAATCTTACGAAGAAGGATTAAAATATTGCGTTGCAGATGCAAATTATCTTGCTGTAGAGCATCTAGTAATAATAAAAGTGAATCTTGAGAAACTAATTCTCCTAGGGTAGACAATGCGATAGTTCGTACTTCTTCATCAGGGGAACCAAGACTGGGCAAAATATCTGGAATTACTTGAGGATTCGCAAATTCCCAGAGAGTAGCGATCGCAATTTTCTGGACTGCTGGACTTTCATCTTTCAAGGCAGTAACTACGACATCGATCGTCTCTTCATCCCCTAGATGCTGCAAAGTTTTGATAGCAACTAAGCGATCGTTCAGGTCGGGTGATTTTAATAAATCTATCCACTCTTGTAACTCGGAATCTTGTGTTATAAACATAGCTAATTTTCTATCTTAATAAGAAGGGAATTTGCACAGTAATAGCATTAGTAGGACATTCTTTTTCACAGGGCAAACAAAACCAGCATTCATCGTATTTCATATAAGCTTTACCTGTGATTGGATCCTTTGCCAAAACATCAAGGGGACAAACTTCAATACAGGCGACACATTTTTCCAAACATTTAGATTCATCAACAATTACCGGAACATCAACACGCTGTTTAATCAAAGCCATAACTATTTACCAAAAAAATCTTAATTTCTAATCTTCTCCCTCTTTTTCAAGGAGATTGGGGGGATCAAATATCTATTTATCGGACAGCGACATCGTAAACTTCCTGTTGCACATCTACAGGAATAATATAGGGAGAAATATCACGCTTAAATAGAACCATTTCCCCAGATTCAGCTTTTTTGAGATTGACATGGCAAAACCATTCATCATTATTTTTCTCTGGATAATCAAGGCGATAATGATATAATCCCCAGCGAGTTTCCTTCCGAAAAAGGGAAGCCCGTGCTGCCATTTCTGCACAATCTCGAATGAAATGTACTTCCATACAACGCATTAATTCATGAGGATCTTGAGCACCCATTAAATCAAGGGTTTCTTGGTAGCGATCGAACGCCTTTAACCCAATTTCCATCTTGTTAGTAGACTTGGGCGGTTGCAGATAATCATTAACTAAACGGCGTAATTTATACTCAACTTGGGTATGGGGAACTCCGTTGGGTCGAGTTAGAGGGGCGTAGATTCGGGCTTGTTCAGCGGCGAGAAATTCAGGATTTGGTTCAACATGCTCTAAATCTTCGCTATATTTCATCCCCTCAATGCCCGCAATCCTACCAAATACAAAGGCTCCAATCATGTAGTTATGAGGCACACTTGCCATATCCCCCGCAGCGTATAGCCCCGCCACCGTCGTTTCTGCTCGATCGTTCACCCAAACCCCAGAGGCACTATGACCACTGCACAACCCAATTTCGGAGATATTCATTTCAATCCCGTGAGTCCGATAATCTTCCCCTCGACCTTCGTGGAACCGTTCCCGACTGGGGCGCTCGTTTGCCCACATAATCGATTCAATTTCCGAAATTGTGTCGGGGTCAAGATGGGTCATTTTTAGTTGCACAGGGCCTTTGCCAGAGTTTAATTCCTTCCAAACCTCCAGCATCATTTGCCCACTCCAGTAGTCGCAATTAATAAAGCGATGTCCCTCTGCATTCACTGTATGCGCACCAAAGGGGCCAGCAACGTAGGCACAGGCAGGCCCGTTGTAATCTTTGATGAGTGGATTAATCTGGAAACACTCAATATTAGAGAGTTCAGCTCCGGCGTGGTAAGCCATGGAATAACCATCTCCGGCATTGGTGGGATTTTCGTAGGTTCCGTAAAGATAGCCCGAAGCAGGTAAGCCTAAGCGACCGGAGGCTCCTGTACAGAGGATCACTGCCTTGGCTTGAATCACCACAAAATCTCCACTCCGCACATCAAAACCTACGGCTCCGATCGCCCTCCCGCCTTCGACTAAGACCCGTGTTGCCATAACTCGATTAGTTACCCGGACTTTATGACGTTTTACCTGTCGAGCCAAGATAGTTTTCAGGTCTTTCCCTTCCGGCATGGGCAGGACGTATTTGCCGACTCGATGGACTTGCTTGAGATCGTATTCTCCCTGGGCATCCTTTTGGAACTTCACTCCCCAGCTTTCTAGTTCTTTGATTACCTCAAAGCCGAGTTTGCCCGTCTGGTAGACCGTTTGCTGCTCCACAATCCCATCATTGGCGATCGTGACTTCTCGCACATACTGTTCTGGGGTAGAGTTGCCGGGAATCACCGCCGTATTCACCCCATCCATACCCATAGCGATCGCCCCACTGCGACGAATATTTGCCTTTTCCAAAATCAAGACATCTCGATCGGGGTTGGTTTGTTTTGCCTTAATTCCTGCCATGGTGCCAGCCGTCCCCCCACCAATCACCAAGACATCAGTTATTAATCTTTGGGTATTAATTGGAGGATTAATATTAGTTAGGGAATTTGCATCAGAAATAGTCATGTTTTAATTTTTTGATTAGTAAATTTTGGCTAGTAAAGTAATAAAAATTGATTTGAGGTAAATAGGTTCTGCTTTGTTCAACTCAGCCTGTGATTTAGAATGATAACTATCTAATATTTTTGAGAGGTTAAGGTGGGCAATACCCACCCTACTTAAGAGTTCTTGGGGATATTATTTAGGAACGTTACTTCCACTCCCAAATTGCTTCTTTAACCTGAATTGACTTGGGAATTAGTTGCAATTTAGCAAAGGTATCGGCAATTCCTTGTTGTTTAGTAATCACCTCTTCTGTAATTGGCAAAATATCGTATTCCCGCCGTCTCTCAGCCTTTTCTAAAATCTCTGCACTCACTCCCAGAGCCGGGGAGAGAAACTTAGCAATTTCTGCTGGGTTCTGTTTGGCGTAGGCACTTTCGGTTTTGAGTTCATTTAAGATCAGCTTAAGAGCCTCTGGATATTTTTCGATAAATTCTTGAGAAGCTAGATAGTAACCACGGTTGGGGGCTAAACCCTTAGCACTGGTGAGAAGACGAGCTTCGGCATCAACCTCGACCGCCGCCAGAAAGGGATCCCATACTGACCAAGCATCCACATTATTTTGCTCAAAGGCTGCCCGGGCATCGGAAGGTTTCAAAAAGACAAATTCTACATCGCTAATCTGGAGTCCTACTGATTCCAAGGCTTTCACGGCAAGGTAGTGGGCATTGGCTCCCTTCTGCACAGCGAGCTTTTTCCCCTTGAGGTCGGCAATGGTTTTAATGGGGGAATCCTTTTGGACAACGATACCTTCTGCTTCTACGCCGTAGGGATCGTAGGCAATATAGCGCACCGTAGACCCAGTAGCCGCTTGAGCAAATACTGGCGGAGCTTCACCCACGTAGGCAATATCGATCGCTCCTGCATTTAAGGCTTCTACCATGGGCAGACCCGCCGGGAATTCGTTCCAAGTCACGGAGCCTCCCGCAGGCTTGAGGGCAGTTTCCAGAGTGCCTTTCCCTTTGAGAGAAAACAGCACCGTTGCAGATTTCTGAAATCCAATTCTTACCTTCACTGCTTCTACTTTGGGGCTAGCCGTTGGACTACCACTGGCAGCAGGGCTAGGAGGGGTAGTTACCGAGTTTGTATTACTAGCGGGGGAGCAGGCGGAGACAACTAAGCTCGTACTGAGGGCGATCGCAAACAGCAGAATAAAAGTTTTGAAGGTTTTGAAGGTTTTGGCTATCGATCGCCGGAATTTATGGAAACGTAAAAGTAATTTTGACATCTAATTTGTCCTTGCTTAAAAATCTGTATATTCCGAATGTACGGTAAATACTAGTGCATACCGGAGATTATGGCAAGCCCTAAATATACATGGCAAAATAATCGTTATAAATTTCGGTATTTCTAGACACGGTAAGTTCGATTTTCTGCTCCTCAGTATTAACGGCAAGATTAACCGCTGCATCTTCAGGGATAAAATCACCACAATATGCATTAGCAGGGACGGCTTTGTTCATCTTCTTCGGGTAAGCCAAGTTGAGATTATTCATGAGCGTGATGAATTGGCTGCGACTACGATACTTGTTCCCAGTAGCTTCGTGCAGGGTAAACCGGGGATTCAAGCGTTTTTCTTCGCCGATCGTGGAAACTGTCCGTCCTTTGTAGTCATGGGCGGGATAGACCAAAGTTTCATCGGGCAGGGTAAATAATTTTTGGATAACGACATCGTAGAGCGTGCCAGCATCGCCGCCTTGAAAATCCGTGCGTCCACAACCCCGGATCAAGAGGGCATCCCCCGTTAACAGGTGGGTCTGATTAACTAGATATGCTAAATGAGCATTAGTATGTCCGGGAGTGGCGATCGCTTGCATAGTCACTGCCCCTAAAGTTAAGATTTCCCCATCAGCGAGGGATTGATCGGCTTTAATTACCGCCGCATCTTGAGGCACGAGGATCTGGCAGCCTCTCTGTTGCCGTAGCTGTCCGGCTCCCGTGATGTGATCGGCATGGAGATGAGTTTCGAGGCAGTAACGCAGGGTTAAGCCCAGTTCATCAATTATTTGCAAATCCCGCTCTACCTGTTCCAACACCGGATCCACCAGCACTGCTTCTCTGGTTTGTCGATCGGCAATTAGATAGGTATAGCTACTGGTTTCTGGATCAAGCAATTGCCGGAATAGTAAGGTTGGCGGGGTGGTAGCTGGATTAAAAATATTCTCTTTTCCTAAAGGCGTAGGGGGGATCGCCCGGACTCGTATAGGTAGCGATCGCAAGAGAGTTGCTGCCAAAGCTTGAGCTTGATCCCGCAATTCAGGAACGGCAATGGTTTCCCACAAATCTCCTTTCCGGGGAGTGCCAATGGTAAAGAAGTCGGCAGAGGCTTTACCCGTTTTATCTAAAATTGCGCCGTTAGCTTCCGTAGCTAGACCTAAACCAAGAGGATTTGGGCTAATTAAACCCTGCGATCGCAAACTCTCCACAAGGGGATGGGTCGATCGACGATAATCAACGGCTACTCCTGTGCAGTTCACCACCCGATTAACGGTTAAGACATAGGTAGCTAGATGATCTGGATGCTCTGAATGCTTTTGATTTTGACTCTTGTTTTGCCGGGGCTGAATCCTTACCTCCACCCCTTGAGGAGTCTGCTCATAACCTTGGATCCGCCCGGCGGCGATCGTCAGTTGCCCAGAATCTAATAACTCATCAATCACCTCGGCGACTTGACTAGCAATCCGGTGGCGATGCACATCCCAGTAAGGGGAAACGTGGCGCAAAAATCTTTGTTGTTCTCCTAGGGATAACTGTTGCCAAAGTCTCTGGGTGAAGGGACGGAGAGAGTCAATTACGGATCGCCAGTCATAACCTTGGGATGCAGCGATTTTCACCTCTGATCGGATGCGATTAAATAAACCAAGGACAGTTTTTGGGGCTGATTCTGGGTTCAAGAAAGCTGGATAGGGCTTCGTGGGTTGGTGGCGTTGGGGCGATAATCCCCGGCGAGAGGTGGCGTAGATTTTGCCCCGGTGTTGGCGTTCGTGGAGAGATAACACCATATCAACCATGGTTAGCCCTGTGCCAATTAATAAAACCGGAGCATCTCGATCGAGGTTCGTCAGGGCATCGGCAGACCAAGCATTACGGCTATAATCCGTGGGTTGAGCTAAGGGGGGAACGGTGGGAGAATTGCCCAAGGCAAGAATAACCTGATCGGCAGCGATCGTCTGTTGGTTACTGAGAGTGAGGTGAATGCTTTTGGTGTCTTGAGTAGGTAACTTTGATATGGTTGCCACTTCAGCGATCACTCGCTCCAATTGCACCTGCTGAGAAGCCGTAGCCTGAGCCTCCTCCAAAATTGATTGAATATATAAGCCATAAACCTTTCGGGGAATAAAGGTACTGGCAGAAATCTCGTGGGGCAGAAATGTTGCTAACTCCCTGTAGTTATGGTAGAGCCAGCGTAGAAAATGTCCTGCATCATTGGGAAACCCACTCATATTTCCTGCTGATACATTCAATAAATGGCAGTTAGTCGTTGTACTGTAGGCGATTCCCTGACCAATCTGTTCTTGCCGCTCAATTAACTTAATGGTTAAGGGCTGAGTTGCCATTTTCAATAAGTGGGCTGCCACCAAAGTGCCACTAAACCCACCACCCACAATGGCGATCGTCGGCGGTACAGGTGCGTTCAAAGTTTTCCGATCCATGGCGATTGCAGGTAAAAAAGTAAAGTTGAGAAGTTTATTAGATCAGCAATATCCAGAACTTAGACAAAGCCATCTAAAGACTTGCTTTTGTTATGCCAAGATGCTAATTTTTATAAACTAATCTAGTAATCTACGCTATCTAGATCAATTTACAGTAGATTTGAACACATTTTACCTATAAATTACCTACGAAAAGTAATTTTTCAAGCCAAGTTAGCAGGAGTATCGGGTCATGAGTCGGATTTTAGAAGAAGTATTAGCAGCCAACCAAACCTACGCAGAAAACTTTGGAGATAAAGGCTCTCTGCCCTTACCTCCCGGTCGTCATTTTGCCATTTTGACCTGTATGGATGCCCGACTGGATCCGGCGAAATATGCAGGATTAACAGAGGGAGATGCCCATGTGATCCGTAATGCTGGGGGCAGAGCTAGTGATGATGCCATTCGATCGCTCGTGATTTCCTACAAACTTCTCGGCACCAAAGAATGGTTTGTGATCCATCATTCTGACTGTGGAATGCAATTATTTACTGATCAAATTATCCGCAATTTACTAGCTAGCAGCCTCAAAACCGCCTCGATCGATGCAGAAGGCTGGCATGACTCTGGGGAAGGGGAAGGCTCGAATGAGGGCGAATTTATTGATTGGTTAACTTTTTCTGATCTGGCGGAAAGTGTAGCGATCGATGTGCAACGCATTCGTAATCATCCCTTGGTTCCAGCAGAAATCCCGATCTATGGTTTTATCTACGATGTGAAAACTGGCAAATTAGTTGAAGTCCCCAAAGCCACAGAATTCGGGAAGGCAACCACTAGCTGAGACATCACTTCTAGACTCCGCTAATTTTTGAGCCTAGCTGCCTGAGAATCAGTAATACTTGATAAAGCTCATTACCCGGATTCACTAACGAAAATAGCCGTGAATTGGCATACTCTTGTTGTGAGGTCTTCAAAAATAAAAATTCATTTCCATTGGTAATCATACCAAAGGTCGGTTCTACAGCTGCCGAATTACTCAACATATAAGCTAAGGTTTGGGGGATTGCTCTAGTTACGGCAAAGTCACTACGTTTCGATTCAATAACTAGTAGCCAAAGCTGATTTTTTACGACCAATACATCGATGCGCCCCCGCACGATCGTTTCCTCTTCCTGCATTTCTAGGGCGACACTTGTTTCTGTCTCGATCCGAAATGGCTTGTGATAAAAGCCCGCAAGGTCTAATAAGGGGGCAAGCACTACCATATTTACCGTGTTTTCTAACATGGGTGGCTCTTCCATCAACTCTAGGAAGTTAGCCTTGACCCGATCCAACAAGCGTTGATCTTCATTACTCAAAGCAATATCTAACGCTTCGGCAGGTTTTACAGCGAGCCTGTTGAATTTCTCAGTCCATTCAAGAAAAAAAGTAGAATCTTGAGCCATCTGCAACCCAAAGTTCTGCTTTAATTCCCTGAGCGTGACATCTTTCGCGGCGATCGTCTGCGTCATATTAATTCTTCTCTAGCTATTGCATGATTTCTAACATTTTAAACTAAACTTTCAGAGAGAACCGTTGGCAGCAAAATTTGCTCAAAAGCTTGAATGGCTTGGGTTTGAAACCTTTTGTGATGTTTGAGTTTGAGGATGGGTTGGACAATTTGCAGGGGGAGAGGTCGCCTTGATTGGCGGTTAAGTATCTCAATCGATCGCAAAGTTCCCAATTGGATTTCTTTTTTCACCATGGATTCAGGGATAGCCGCCGCCCCCACACCGCTTTCTACCACCGCCTTGACCATTTCGCTACTATTCAAAACTAAGGCTACCTCTAGGGTTGCGGGTTCTACGCCCCATTGATGCAAACATTGCTCAAAAACCTGTTGGGCTCCGGAGCCAGATTCTCGCATAATCCAAGCACTAAGCGTTAAATCCTGTACCAAAATTTGGGGGTAATTAAACCAAGGGTGAGATTGACCCACGACGATCAAGAGGCGATCGCTCCCCACCACTTCTTGAGTTAGCAAACTTTGTAAAGATAGCTTCACTGTTCCGGTAACTAAGCCCAGATCAAACCGCCCCAAAGCCGTCCCTTCACAGATTTCCTCTGCATTGCTCAAGGTACAATTCACATGAATCCCCGGATACTTTTGCTTAAATTTACTAATTTTCTCTGGTAGCCAATAGTTGCCGATCGTCAAGCTGGAGCCTAATTTCAACTCTCCCCGCTTCAGATTGTTTAATTCTCGTAAATTGCGCTCTGCCATAGCCACCTGATCAAGGATTTTCTGCCCCTCCGCTTGCAATAACCGCCCCGCATCAGTAATTTCTACCCGTCTTCCAATCCGGTGAAATAGTTTGACTTTGTACTCTGTTTCTAGAGTTTGAATGGCTGCACTGACCGCAGGTTGAGTAATATAAAGATTTTCTGAGGCACGGGTAAAGTGGAGATGCTCGGCTACAGCCAGAAAAATCCGCAACTGTTCAAGGGTCATGCTAGTACGAGGGGTTGTAACTTGTGGTGATTCCGAAAATCCGGTATGTCAATCAAGATACAGTACATTTGCCTCTAAGCCAAGGGATTATTTTTCGATATTCAGAATGTGGGGATTAATTGCTTGAGATCAAATACTTGATTCTTGCTACCGCCCATCACTTTGGGGAGTTTGCCATTCCATTTAGCGATCGCCTGCTGTTGCATAACTTGGGGGGTCAGGGTTTCGGATAATATTCTTTGGGCTTCTGCTTTGCCTTTGGCTAAATACACCATGGCTTCCGCTTTCTTGATTGCTTTTTGGGTAATATAGTCTGCTTTTTTCGCCCGTTGGGCAGCTACCTGCTTTGCTTCCACGGCTTTACTAAATTCTGGGGAAAAGTGGACTTGAGTGAGGGCAATATCATTCACTGCAATATGGTACGGTTCGAGACGATCGATTAAATTTTGCGTCAGGGCGGCGATGATTTCCCCCCGTTTGGTAATTACCTCTTCGGCGGTATGACTGGCGATCGCATTCTTGAGAACTTCTGTCATAGCTGGGGTAATAATTCGATCGATCACTGCCCGTTGATTACCAATTTCTTGATAGACCAAATTTATCGTTTCTGGGATCAAGTGCCAATTTAGATCCACATCAACATACACAGTTTGTAAATCTCCTGAAGCTGCCTCCTCAGAAATTGTTTGATTTTGCACTCGGACACTCATTTTCTTTACCGTGTTCACCAAGGGAACGATCGGGTGAATCCCTTCATTTAGTATTTGCTGCTGGACTGCTCCAAATTGCATCAATACACCCCGCTCTCCAGCCTTCACCACCACAAAAAAACAGGAAGCTAGGGCTAAAATAATCAAAATCAAAAAGACTTTGAGGGCGATCGCTACATCACTATTATTAGAACTACTAGAACTATTGGAACTATTTTTATTAAGGCTTTGAGAGCCATCAGATTGCTCATTAGTTTTGAGTTGGTTTGCTATTAAATTAGTCATAGATGATAGTTATAGAGAGTAGTTAGAGGAAGCAAAAATTAGGTTTTTCAAAAAGTAATCTTCACCGATTTTTGCCTGAAATTTATCTAGACTTTGCTAAGGATTTGCCGAGAATCTGCTTAAGAAATGAGATGCTAATTATATTACCTCTAGATAATTAAAACCTCCCATAACTTGAAGTTATCGTTATGACAAGAAAGAGTATTTGCTCTTATTAATTCGCCTCTATAGAGTGATACTTAAGCTTTTAGCTAGAATTCTGAGTTAAAAATTCTGAGTAAAAACATTGCTAATTTCCCCTCAGTGTTTCAGCTTGTTCTAGAAATTAGCTCAATTCTCGGAATTAGATTTTCCAGAATTGTTATCACAGGAGGTTTTTACCATGATTACAGATATTAAATTACAGATCTCATCAAAGCCCTCAGAAACTCGGAGCGTCCACGGTTTACGCCCAGAATGTCTTTCCTTTGGTGCAGTCCTTGCTCAATTCTTTGCAGTCATTGCCCCCACAACTATCCCCGCTTCAAATATTGGTTTGATAGTTGCCTTGGCTGGGAATGGTGCTTGCCCTCGGATTCATAGCAATTCCTGTCCTTGGTAGTGTAGGTCTGTCCGGCAGTGATTTATTTCCAGTCCCGGAAGCCCCCTACAATATTTTGCCTTACCTGTTCCTTGGCTATTTAACTATCACCTGTGGTTGGTTTTTCATCCAGAGAATACGATCGCCCCACGTAGTCCGCTCTATGGAAAAAGGTATAGCAGCAATCCACGCCAAGTTTGAAGCATAAATCTAAATGTTTGGAAATACTAATATGTTTAATGATTTCGTCCCCCAAGTTTCCCTCGGCTTCACCGCCTTCACCGCTACGAACCTTGATGATATTGTGATTCTGCTGTTGTTCTTTTCGCAGGTTAATAATTTATTTAAACGGCAGCATATTGTCATGGGGCAGTATCTCGGATTTGGGGCTTTGGTTTTAATGAGTCTGCCCGGTTTCTTTGGGGGTGCGCTGTTTCCTCGTCCGTGGATTGGCTTGTTGGGTTTAGTTCCCATCTCGATCGGTCTAAGCCGTTTATTCAGTAGCAACGATCAAGAGGATCAAGAGGATCAAAAAGATCAAGCATCAGGGAACGATCGCCCGCCCACAAATAACCCTTTAGCTAATTTCCTCTCTCCCCAAATCTATAGTGTTGCAGCGATCACCTTTGCTAATGGAAGCGATAACATTGGGATCTATATGCCCTTATTTGCCAGTTGTAGTTGGCAGCGTTTGGGGATCATTCTGGCAGTTTTCTTTGTGCTGGTGGCAGTATGGTGTTATGTGGCCGATCGCCTAACCCGTGTCCCCGTTGTTGCTGAAACCCTAACCCGCTACGGCAATCAAGTAGTGCCGATCGTCCTCATCAGTTTAGGTATCCTCATCCTTATAGATAGCCACACCCTAGAACATCGGGGATTAACTGCCCTGACTCTGACCTTGAGTGCTTTAATAGTCGGAATGCTCCTCAAAAATAGTGGGCGGATGTTGGCAAAAGAACCATCGGAAGTTTAGGAAGTTTAGAAAGTTTAGGAAATCTATGCAGGAATTGATCCAAGCCATGATCACTGGAGTAACCGCCTTTGCAGCGACGAATATTGATGACCTCCTGATTTTGGTTTTGTTATTTGCCCAGATCAATTCTCAAGATAATTCCCCAGACAATTCTCAAGACAATTCTCAAACTCTAGATCAGCAATTAGTCAATCCCCAAGAAATTATCATTGGCAAGTATTTAGGATTTGGAGTGTTGATTTTGGCTAGTCTGCCGGGATTTGTAGGGGGATTTGTGGTTCCCCGTCCTTGGCTGGGTTGGCTAGGATTAGTGCCTATGGCGATCGGGATCAGTCATCTGCTGCAAAATTCCTCAACAACAGACAATACCCAAGAAGTGCAAGCAGTTACTAACCAAGCAGAAAGAGGCAAAAGACAAGGCTTATCTAGATTCACTAAATTTATTAACCCCCAAATCTATCAAGTAGCAGCAGTAACCGTGGGTAATGGAGGCGACAATATCGGTATTTATGTGCCTTTATTTGCCAATAGTAACTTGAGTCAATTATTAGTAATTCTAGGCATATTTCTAGTAATGATTGCCGTCTGGTGTGGGGTTGCTTATGCCCTCACTCGTCATCCCTTAGTAATTAAAGTCTTAGCTCGTTATGGTCAGGCGATCGTCCCCTTAGTTCTCATTGCCCTAGGAATCTATATTTTTATGGAAAGTGAAACCTATAAACTTTTGGGTATCGGCATTTAGGAAATTTATCTAAGAAATTAATCTAAAAAATTAATCTAAAAAATTATTATCAGGAATTGGTCTAAAGAATTAGCTTCAGAAATTGATTTTAAAAATGTTTCTTGATAGGTAGAATTCAAATCCCCAATATATTAACCTTAGGAAAAATAGGATGAAAAAATCGCTCTACTCTCACGCCATGACCAAAAAGATGCCTACATTTTTCCCTTTCAAGAGAAATCTCGATCCTGCTGTTGCCGAAGCTGCCCAAAAACGGAACCCTAACCGAATTCGAGACCATCTAGCTAATGAACGTACCTATCTATCATGGATGCGGAGTGCGATCGCCCTCATGGGTTTTGGCGTGTTGATTGTCAGGATTCGGATTCTCCGTCCCCCCATTGCTCCCCAAGCTCCCGGCAATGGCTGGAAACTGGGCTTAGGATTTGCGATCGTGGGTTTATTAACTGTATTGCTGTCGACTCAACACTATTTTGCAGTGCGGGATGATATCGAAGAAGATACCTATGCTCCGCCCGATCGCTGGGTAATTATTTCCAGCCTTGCCATTCTGCTCCTTGGTACTGGGGTTATTTACTATGTTTTTAATGTTCCTGTCGAATACATAAACAATATTATTATCGAGTGAGAGATTATGCTTGACCCGATAAAAAGTATTTTCCAGATTGAGCCTTAAATTCCTTGCTGAAAACTTATACTACCGCTATCGGCTTACCTAAGATTATTCCAGTTGTCATCGATCGTTACTCCTTATCGTTGGGTAGGAATTGGCAAGACTACTAATCAATTTTCCCAATTCCTAATCAATGTCTGCAAATAGGTAACAAATTCAAGTCTTTAGAGTCAGAACAGAAACTTTTGATCCTCATTTAGGAGAAAGTTCCGAATTATTTGACTCTATCTTTTAAATTGTGAGGCGGTCTGCGTAAGTTTTAGAGAGATTAAACATCGACTCTATGATTATTACGATGCTCATTACGAGCGCCCACACCAGCTCCGATTACGGCTGCTGCCAATCCTAAAAGACTAGCAAAGGTAAACCCCCAACTAGCCTTAGCTCCATTTTCGGCTACATTACGGGTTTGTTCAGCACTCAAAGTTGGTGCAGGGCTGGGAGAAGCAGATGTTCCGGGAATATTAGCTCCCACATTAGGCAGCGTCCCTCCATTTTGTTGCACCTGATTAGCAATATTGCCAGCATTAGCAGCTACCACACCAAAAGCCCCAGAAACCCCACTAGCCAAAAGCCAAGAGCTGATAGTCAGGGTAGTTGCCCAGAGAATCACCCCATTTAAGAAAGCAGTATTCCGATTTAGGGAACCCGCAGCCCGGGCTGTGACCCAACCGCCGATAAATAGCGAAATAAATACGCTAATAATGCTCCAAACTCCCACAGCTTGAGCTACACCGCCAGAATCTGTCCGGGGTGCTTCGGAGCCAGAGATATTACTAAATCCTAGGGCGGCGCCTAAGGAACTCAACAATAGTTGGGAACTAATAGCTACCACTAAACCGGAAATAATTGCCCCCCAATGGACTCGATCGCCAAATACTACCCGATTGCCGTTGTCATAAACTTGTGAGTCTGTCGCAGTTTCTGTGGGCCGATTAGAAGAAGAGTAAACCATGATATTTGCTCCTTAGGTTGATGTTGAGAATACTAGATCTAGGTTGTCTTAAGTTGAAGAGTTTTCATTAGATGTCTAAAATATATTAGATATCCCAAATTATAAGAGGAGCAAAAACTCTTCTTAATCTTTATCTCTAGGACAATCTTGACAGGATAACGATTGATTTCCTGATTAATTTGATTAACTTGATTTGCTCTGAAATAAAGTGTAACAAAGTTGCAATAAATCCCAGAAATGGCGTATATGTAAATGCTTGAATTGTATGATTTACACTAAAACACTCAAAAGATAGACGCTGGATTAAATAGATTGTGGCAACATTTAATTAACAACAACTCTAGCTTTATTTTCTTGGCAACCGTCATCTCTTATAAAAAAGTTAGATTTTTACTAAAGGAGTTTATCATGCCAAATTTAATTTTCTCAGCAATCACTGCATCAATTACTAAGACTATTTCTGTATTTACTTCCTTGTTTAGTAGAGTACAAACAAAACAGTTTATATCTATGGTTCTTATCGGGTTTTTAGTACTAACTACCAATTTTAAGCAAGATACCGGAAATCCTATTAGTAATTTGTTTGATAAAGTAACTCATCAAGGCAGCTCGCAACAGAATTCCCAAAGACCAACAACAACGGGCGAATGGAAGAAGCAAGCCCAAGAAACTGAAGGGCGCCCAGCAGAACGCTTAAAAAGAATTGGTAAGCAATCGGCAGATGCTGTTAAAGATATGGGATCAGTCTACCCAGACACAGCTAAACGAGGTGCTGATAGTACACAAAGTGACCATAATAAATAACTTCTAGGGACTAAAGGAAGTAAGATTTATCAATTTTCCTACAATGCTCTCAGGGTGGGCAATTCCCACCCCAATAAAAATTCTAGAGTCCCCCATTAAGATTTGCCTGAAGGAGGCTCTGCATTAATTAGATCTGGTTCTGGGTGAGTTAGAGGAACTGTAACAGCTTGATCGAGCGTAGGACGTTGCTGGCGATCGACCCGATTAATTTCCACAAACCTACCCGTGTCTATTGATTGATACAAAGCCCTAATAATCTGGACATCTATCAATCCCTCTTCCCCTGATGGCTCTATATTTTTATTCTGTAAAATGCAATCTGAAAAATAAACAAATTCAGCCGCTAGTTGGTCTTGATTTTGATTCTTAAAAGTCCGCTCTTGAGTTTCGTTTTCTATAGTGAGGGTATGGGTTATATCTTCTTTAACATTATAAGGATGATTAACACTCAAGCTGCTTTTAGTCCCAATCAGCTGATAGTTAGAAACCCTCGCCGCCCCAAAGCTACAGGTGAAAGTTGCTAGGCGATCGCCGGGAAAACGCAAAATCACACTAGTCATCTCATCTACCTCCCGAAACCTTTCTTCTCCATTATTTGCGACCGTGGCAAAGACAGCGATCGGCTCATCTTGAAATAAATAACGGGCTGCATTAATGCAATAGATCCCAATATCATCAAGGGTTCCACCACCCACTGCCTTCTGAACTCGAATATTTCCAGCTACAGTTTGTTGAGTAAATATAGAGTTGAATATCCTCACTTCACCAAGGTGTCCCGATCGAACAATTTCTACCGCCGCTAAATTAGCTTCTTCTAAATGCAAACGATAGGCAATCATCAACTTGATATTATTATCTGCTGCTGCTTTGATCATTGCCTCGCACTCTTCCACAGTAACTGCCATCGGCTTTTCACATAATACATGAATTCCTGCTTGGGCAGCCCTGATCGTATATTCACAATGTAGATGATTTGGCAAAGTAATATAAACAACATCCACATTCCCACTCCTTAAAAAGTCATCATATTCTTCATAAGAATAAATGTCTTGAACACCATATTTTTGAGCAAGTTCAACTCGTTTAGTAGCATCATCAGAAACTAGAGCTACTAGTTCACTATTGTCAGAACTACTGAAAGCTGGAAGAGCAGCATTTTGGGCAAAAGAACCAAGACCTACGACACCATAGCGAATCTTGTGATCATTGTTATTGGAAAAGGAATTTTGCAAATTAGAACTTGTCATTTTATTGTTCCTCCAGACTTATTTGACTACTTAAAATCTAACAAACTTTCTAAAGAAGCTGCAAGTTTCACTTCTACAATCACAATTTTTTGGTCAGAATTTAGCTGAACAAACCATTCTGTATTAAATACAAACTGACTTATTTCTACTGTTCCTTGAATCTGATACTCAGTCAGAGAGCCTTTTTGTGTAGTTTCTCCCTGATCTGGATAAGATTTTATTCCTTTAGCTTCTTTCTCTAAATATTGGAGGATATCTCCTTTCCCTTGAATAATTTTTTCAAAAGGAGGAACTAGGAATCCTTGCTCTGAGAATAGTTCGGCAACTGCTATAAATTGCTCATTATTTAACTTTGTGAAATAATCATGAATAGTAGGGTCAGAAATACCCCGAATATTCTCAATTGTGTTATCATTAACCGACGAGGTAGTTGTCATGATTGCTATATTTTTTAGGGTAAACTATCTACTAATTAATTCTAATCTTTTTGCCAACTAATGGAGATATTTTTCTGAAAAATTGACAGTTAGCTAGAATTTTTAGTAGTATAAAAAGATAAAACAAAAAACTTCTTAGGAGATCATCATGACAACTACTAATGTCGACATAACTGCTGATTTAGCTTCATCTTTTGCTTCTTTTTCAACCGATGAGCAACTTGCTTTACTGTGGTTTATTTATAAAGAAACTGGAAAATCTATTACTCCTGCTGCTCCCGGAGCCAGTACTGCTGCTCCTGCGATCGCCGAAGGACTATTTAGCCAAGTTTTAGCCTTGACCCACGAAGAACAGCTACAAGTCCAACGGGATTTAGTAGAGCATAAAAACAGTCTTATTAGCCGGGAATATGGAGCCTTAAGTGATACAACAAAATTACTCTTTTGGTATTTACTAGCTCAAGGAATGGATCGGACAGAAATTATTCCCATGCCCGGAGACTATAGCCTTGAATCTGGAGCCTCAGAGTGGTTGCAACAACTCCAGCCCATTGACCAAGGGGAACAGATTACGGTGTTGCGGAGTATCGTGGCAAATATGGGTGTTGATCCCGCCTCTAGCCCCCACGATGAAGCAACAGGGCTGTAGATAGGTTTTTAGCTAAGGTTAGGGTTTGCAGTTTCTTTTTTGATGTTTTCTACACTTAGGTTTCAGAAATTAGCTTTAGAAATTAGTTTTAGAAATTAGGATTTTTATAAATGAGTGGGGGACAGCCTCCACTTTATTTTTTTATAGCAACTATCAAAGCAGTAGAGTTTATATTCTGTTTCATAAATACAATCTTTGTTACACTTTGTTTCATAAGAAATCAAGTTAATCAACTCACTCAAGAAATCAAACTAAGCCTTGTAATAGTAGTTGTATAGAGAATTGCTTTAGCGATTTTTTTGCTTTTTTATTTTAGATATCTGAATATTTGATCTAAATGTTTGATCTGAATATTTAAGATGTCTGAAGTCATCAATGAATTCTACAACAGGAGAATCAAATGTCAGTAACACTAGAAGACACTAAACGAACTGCGATCGCTGTGAAATTAGCAGATATGAAGGCAACTCAAAATCTGTTAATTGCAAATGAAAAGGCTTTGATTGAAGCTTGTCCTGATCCAGAAATTTCTAATCGCCTAGCAGATTTTCTCCGGGATGATCAGAAAAACATGGGAATTCTGGATACGGTTATTGTGCAGTATGGAATTAAAGCCGAGCCAAAACCTACTGTGCAGAAAATGATCGATGAGAAAAAGAAAGTAATGGAAGATTCTGAATTTAGCCTATTTGAAAAAGTAGCTGAGCATGAACTTCTCAAACATACTCAGGCTATGTCTGGGATGCTAGTTCATAAAGCTGCCCAAGTAGTAGGCGCAGATATTGCTGTAGCGATCGCTCCTTTGAATACAGTTAACTTTGAGAATCGCGCTCACCAAGAACAACTTAAAGGCATTCTGGAAGTCTTAAGCACCAGAGAATTAACTGGGCGTGACGCAGATCAAAGTTTGTGGGCAAGGGTGCAAGATGCAGTAGCGGCTCTGAGTGGTATTGCTGGTGGAGTAATTAGTCGCACTGATGATGAAGTAAATATTCGTGACCTAATTCGTGCGGATCATACTAAGGTCGATGTTTTATTCTCCCAACTTCAATCTACTACTGACCCTAAAAAATTGGAAGAGTATTTTGGGCAAATTTATCAAGATTTGTCTGCCCACTCTGAGGCTGAAGAGCAGATTGTTTATCCAGCCCTCCGTCCTTACTACAATGATATTCAGAAGCTATACGATGAACAGGCAGAATCAAAACATATGCTTGATCAAATCAAAGCTCTAGATCCTCATGATGTATCAGCATTTAAATCTGCTGTAGTCCAGTTAAAATCTGCCATTACTGCCCATGTAGAAGAGGAAGAAGATTATCTGTTTTCTTGTATCAAACACAGTTTTACGGACGAACAACAAAAGCAGTTAGCAACGGAGTTCAAGACTGCCAAGAGCCAACTTCAGGATCAGCGTTTAGCAGTAGCAGCCCATTAGAATTTCTAATTTCTTAGGATTTCTTTAATATCTACTTAAGTTACAGCAGTTTGTAGTTATTATGAAGAAAAATTTTTCCTAAAAACTGTTGAAAGATAACTTCATATAGAAAAAAGGGGGGCAAAATACAATCTGTCTCCCTTTCAGTCCATCTAGTAAAACCTTTTGTCTTTTGATTTGATGAGGGGTATTTTTTTCATGTTTTTCTTGACCTTTAATGGGGTGAGTAAGAGTATCCCTGAAAAGCCATTAGCTGTAATCATTTGCAAAAATAAATTCAAGAAATTGTTTATTAGTGTAGGGAAATCACATTTTTAATGTATTAATCTAAGAGAAATTAGATAATGAAATTGCTCTACTCCTTACATTATGGCTAGAAGAAGAACCCCGAAATTTTTTCTTTTTAAAAGAAATCCTGAGCGAAATCTCGATCCTGCTGTTGCCGAAGCTGCTAAAAAACGTAACCCCAATCGGATCCGAGACCATCTAGCTAATGAACGTACCTATCTAGCTTGGATGCGGAGTGCGATCGCCCTCATGGGTTTTGGGATTTTGATTGTGAGGATTCGGATGCTCCGTCCCCAGATTGCCCCCCAAGCTCCTGATCATGGCTGGAAACTGGGTTTAGGGTTTGCGATCGTGGGTTTGTTAACCGTATTGCTGTCGACTCAGCACTATTTTGCTGTCCGGGATGATATTGAAGAAGATACTTATTCTCCCGCCGATCGCTGGGTAATTCTTTCTAGTATTGCCATTCTGCTCCTTGGTACTGGGGTTATTTACTATGTTTTCAGCGTTCCGGGGGAATATACAAACAACCTTATTCTGGAGTGAGAAATTATCGTTGACCCGACAAAAAGCATTTTCCAGATTGAGCGTTAGATTCCTCAAGGTAAAATAGAAATTATTAGTAATCACGAATACAGCGTTGAGGATGTTATTGCAGCCCAGCGAAAAAACTATTTGGAATTTATGCCTATACCTCCCGCCCAAGATCAGAATTTACCTGAGTCTGCCAATCAACTCGATCGAGCTTCCCCATCTCCCCAAACTTCTCAAACTTCGCAGCCTTCTCCAACACCGGAGACTAATCAAACTGCTTCAACCCTTCAAAATTCTGGATTAGGTAAACTTTGGCAGCAGGTACGAGAGAATCTGCAAATTGTGGTGGTGGCTCTGATTTTGGCATTTTTACTGCGGACTTTTGTGGCGGAACCTCGCTATATTCCCTCAGATTCCATGATTCCCACCCTTGAAGTGGGCGATCGTCTCGTGGTGGATAAGGTTTCCTATGCATTTCATCCTCCCCAGCCCGGTGATATTGTAGTATTCAATCCCCCAGACGTGCCAGAACTAGCTGCGATCAGTAAAGATAATGCTTTTATTAAACGGGTTATTGGTGTGCCGGGGCAGGAAATTCGGATCACCCAAGGCAGAGTTTATGTTAACAATCAACCCTTAACAGAAGATTATTTAGCTTCTCCCATGCGCTATCAATTAGCCAGTTTTGTGGTGCCAGAGGGACAGGTTTTTGTCTTGGGAGACAACCGAAATTATAGTAATGATTCCCATGTGTGGGGTTTTTTGCCAGCAGAAAATATTATTGGTCGGGCTTGGTTCCGGTTCTTTCCCTTCGATCGCCTCGGTTTCCTCCAATCCCCAGACCTCTCTACTCCTCCAGTCCTCTAAACATCAAAAGTTAAGATTGTGGAGAAATGTTAAGCTAGAGCAAGAGCATTTTGAAAAATATACCTAATCATTAACTTAAATTTATCTACTCAAGATCATGGCAGACCAGCTAATTCGGGCAACGGCAGCAGACGGCGGCATTCGGGCAGTGGGAGTAATTACAACTCGCCTCACCGAAGAAGCTAGACAGCGCCATCAACTTTCCTACGTGGCAACCGCAGCCCTCGGACGAACCATGGCTTCAGGTTTCCTCCTAGCCTCTAGTATGAAGCGTCCCGAATCACGGGTAAATATTCGCATCAAGGGCAATGGGCCTCTGGGCGGTTTGCTGGTGGATGCTGGGCTGGATGGCACAGTGCGGGGTTATGTAGAGTATCCCGATGTGGAATTACCCCCCAATGCTAAGGGGAAGTTGGATGTGAGCGGGGCAGTGGGCAATGAGGGTTATCTCTACGTAGTCCGGGATGTGGGCTATGGCTATCCCTACTCCAGTACGGTGGAATTGGTGAGTGGCGAAATTGGCGAAGATGTGGCGCACTACTTGGTAAGTTCGGAGCAGACTCCTTCGGCTTTGGTGGTGGGGGTATTTGTGGGTAGTGAAGGGGTGACGGCAGCGGGGGGCTTGTTAATTCAAATATTACCCAAGGCGGCTCAAGATGATGCTCTGGTAGAAAAGTTGGCTTCTCGTGTGGAATCTCTTTCCGGGTTTACACCCCTGTTGCAAGCGGGTAAATCCCTAGGGGAAATTTTTACAGAGCTATTGGGGGATATGGGTCTGGAAATTTTCCCAGAAACTCAGATGCTCCGGTTCCATTGTGGTTGTTCCTTCGATCGAGTCCTCGGAGCCTTGAAAATTCTGGGTACGGAGGAAATCAGAGACATGATTGCCAAAGATAATGGAGCCGAGGCAACTTGCCATTTTTGTAATACCGTTTACCAAGCTGATGCAAACCATCTAGAAAATATTATTACAGAGATTGAGAGTGCCGAGAGTTGCGGTTAAGCCAGTTTTCGGGGGGATTTGCTTCGCTTTTCACCTCTGTTCCTAGGGTTGCTTGGACTTCCTGCACCACCCGGCGGCGGAGTTCCAGAACTTGGCTGATTTCCCTTGAGAAACTGGGCTGACGATCGATCATCTGATTCACAACTAGGGCAGATAGCACCATCACTTCTAGGTCTGCCACCGCCGTCACCGAGGTCGTACTTGGTTCCCCAGAAAATAGGGTCATCACCCCAAAAAATTCCCCGGCTCGCAAAGGCAGGACATCATGTTCTTGTCCCAGATCGTCCCGGAGGGTAATCATTGCTTCTCCGGCAATCACAATATAGAGGGAATTACTCGGCAGCCCTTGGTGAATTATCTTTTCCCCCGATCCAAAGTGTTGCAAGTTCACGTCGGCGGAGAGGTGATGGAGATGTTCTGATTTTTCGAGGGGAATAAAAGCTGGGATCGATCGCAGCCCCTCCACAAATTTCTTAGAAGTTCCCTCAGCCTTAGAAGTAGGGCCGTGGAAATGATACACCGTGCGGATGGGGAAGGGAATATTGAGGTTATTGCGCTGGGCGGCGTACCAAACTCTGGTAATAAAGCGATCGCGGATTTCTTCAATCTCGTGATAATCAGCAATAAAAAACTTGACCTCATAGTTAATCGATGAATCCCCATAACCAAGGGTCAACACGAGGGGTTCCGGCTCTGCCAAAATGCCTTGGGTTTCGAGGGCGGTGGATTTGAGGACATGCTTGGCAAGGTTGGGGGGATCGTTGTAGGAAAAGCCAATCTGGATGCGCTCGGCATGGAGTCGGCGGGGGCGGCTAAAATTGCGGATAATTTCGCTACTAATTAACTTATGGGGAATCACCACCATCTCCTGTTCGAGGGTTTGCAGGCGCACTGCCCGCCAGTTGATATCAATGACCTGACCGACCACATCCCCCAGTTGGAGCCAATCCCCGACGGTAAAGGGCTGTTCAAAGAGTAGGGCAATTCCAGACATAACACTGCCGAGGGTATCTTGGAGAGCCAGACCAATGACGATCGAACTCACCCCCAATGCCGTCACTAATCCCGCCAGATCCGCATTCCACACCGTCGCCAGCACGATCGCCGTCCCCAACAACACCAGAAATAACCGAGCCAGATCAATTAACAGTTTAGGAATTCTGCCCCGCCACGTATCAGCCTTCGCCTTTTGAAATAGGACTACATTTAATAAGGATAGGGCAGCATGAATAATACAAATCCAGAGCAAGGTTTGGATACTTTTCACCCGTTCATCAGTGGCGGGCAGTTG
>JAIMKT010000038.1:35440-37115 GCA_020692245.1 Microcoleus sp. GA_180221_E-2-1-MAG-45_12 | reverse complement strand
AACGCAAGCTGAAATCGCTGCAAAAAGTAGTCAGTCGCAAAAGAATCGGGTCAAAGAATTGGCAGAAAGCTCAAAGGAAAGTAGCTAGATACCATCAACACATCAGCGACAGCCGAAAAGATTTTCATTTCAAGACAGCCCATCATCTCTGTAAACAAGCAGGAATGATATTTGCTGAGGATTTGAACGTGAAGGCAATGTCTAGAGGGATGTTATGCAAGCATACTCTAGACGCAGGGTTTGGGCAGTTTCTATCTATTCTGGAATATATGTGTTTCAAGGAAGATGTATTTTTCTTGAAGGTAGATAAAAACGGAACTTCCCAGACTTGCCCTCAGTGTCAAACTCATACCGGGAAGAAACCCTTGAGTCTAAGGATTCACAAATGTCCTGAGTGTGGGTATGAAGTGGATAGGGATGTGGCTGCAGCACAAGTAGTAGTCCAGCGTGGACTTGCAGCCGTAGGGCATACGGTCAAGATGCTTTCAGAGGGTAAAGTCACTAGACTCCCTGTGATGAAAGAATCCCTGTCTCTTTAGAGCGGGGAGTGTCAATTGAAATCCTCAAAGATGATATTTAGTCTCAGCTAGTTTGTAGAGTCTTCGCCAGAATAGACGGTTAATCCCGACGACAAAGAGACTCATCACGCCAATACCGAGGGTAATCCGTGACCAATCTCCAAGGGCTGTGGCTTCGGCGATGTAGGTACCTAGACCCGTGGCTGTCAGGGTGTCATCACCCCAAGAGACAATTTCCGAGACAATACTGGCATTCCAGGCTCCCCCGGTAGCTGCCACGCCCCCTGTCACCCAAGCGGAGAAAATCCCCGGAATAATCAATTTTTCCCAGCGTTTCCAGCCCTTTAACCCCATATCATCAGCCATTTCTCGTAAATCTGTAGGGATACTCTGGGCTCCGGCGATCGAGTTAAACAGAATATACCACTGGGAACCCAACGCCATCAGCAAGATACTGCCCCACTCGATACTAATGTTGGTGCGAATAAAAAATAGGGTTGCAAAGGGAAAGATAAAGTTTGCAGGGAAGGATGCTAAAAATTGGACTACGGGTTGGAGAGTTCTGGCAAGTTTGGGATTGAAGCCGATCGCCACTCCCACGGGAGTCCAGATCACTGTGGCAAGGAGGAGTAATACCGTAACCCGAATCAGAGTTAATACTCCCAACCCAATAGCCTTAAACACTTCTAGGAGACCAACTGTAGTCAAAATAAAATTTAAAGCCCAAGAGATTAACAAGGCGATCACTAGGAGCAGAACAGAGTTGTAGACCAAATCCCCCCGCCGTTTTTTGCCCAAGGCTGGTGCTTTTCTAGGTTTGGGACGAGTAAGCTTTGATAAGGAGAGATTGATGGTATCTCGGAGGGGCATCAGGGCCTTGGTAATCAGGCGAGGAATTCGGGCTGTCTGTAGTAAGTCGTAGACCCAAGATTCGGGGGCTGAAGCTGAAGCACTTTGTTCGAGGCGAAATTTATCTGACCAGACAATCAAGGGTCGCCAAAATAGTTGGTCTACAAGAATAATAATTACGGCAATTGTTACTAACGCCCAACCCAAGGCTGGCAGGTTTTCTTGAGCGATCGCTGTGGCTATATAGGAGCCAATCCCCGGCAGGGTATATTCCTGATTTAATACACTAATCGCCTCACTCGCCGCCA
>JAIMKT010000038.1:0-35432 GCA_020692245.1 Microcoleus sp. GA_180221_E-2-1-MAG-45_12 | reverse complement strand
CACCCCCCCCCAAAACTCATCATGGCATTCCAGAGCAAACTAATCATGGATGTGGGTACTTCTAGGACTATAAAGCGCTGCCATCGAGATAACTGGTAAAGGGTTGCGGCTTCATTTAATTCCTTGGAGATTGTCCGTAGAGATTGGTAAAAGGAAAAGGTCATATTCCAGACTTGGCTGGTAAAAATCGCAAAAATTGAAGCCGCTTCTAGTCCCAATAAACTACCGGGAAACAAGGCAATAAACCCTGTCACTGTCACCGAGAGAAACCCCAAAACTGGCACTGATTGCAAAATATCCAATAAAGGAACCATCAACTGCTCTGCCCGCCGACTATTGGCTGCAATATAACCGTAGGCGAGACTAAAAACCGTGGAGCAGAATAAAGCAATGAACATCCGGAGGGTCGATCGTCCCCCGTAGTAAGGCAGATTAGCGATATCCAGATCAACTTCTGGCATGATATTCGGCGGCTCAAAACTCACCAAGGCTCCCGCCCCCACCCTCGCAATCAGGGAGAGAAGTACCAAGGTTCCTAAAATCACAGCAATATCAGCAAGCCCAAAGGGAAAGCGCCTTAGAGCTTCAGGGGAGGGAAAGGTTTTCATGAAGTTTTAAGGAGATAAGGGGAGGTACAGGGAGGTAAGGGGAGGTAGAAGGAGGTACAGGGAGGTAAAATAAATAGCAGGAATTTGACCTAGCATAATTTACCAAGTTTTGGGGTATGTAGGTTAGGGGAAATAAAATTTATTTTGATTTTTGATCTTGCAAGGGCTAAGACATCACTATAGGCTAAATTTGCGGGCTTGGAGACTATTGATCCCGGCAACGCTGGTGAGGTTGTATTGGAGGGGTGTGATGGTGATGTAGTTTTGTTGGATACCTTGGACATCGGTGAGGACATGGGGCGGCAAGAGAGGGTTGGCGGGTTGATCTACTTCTTCGATCGCTTCCCCAGCTAACCAATAGTAAGTTTTGCCCCTGGGATCTACTCGCTTCTGAAAACTATCAAAATAACGGCGGATACCCTGTCTTGCCACCAATACTCCGGCAATCTCTGACCAATCCACTGAGGGAACGTTGACATTTAAGAGCATCATATCTGGGAGTGGCTCTTTGGTAATTTGGGCAACTAGAGTCTGGGCAAATTTTCCGGCGGTGACAAAGCTTTTGGAAGTGTAGCTAGTCAGGCTGAAAGCAATACTGGGAATCCCTTCCATGACTCCTTCCATGGCTGCGGACACCGTGCCGGAATAGAGGATGTCTGTGCCTAGATTTGCCCCGTGATTAATACCGGAGACAACTAAATCGGGGGGTGTTTCGAGCAAGGCTCCGAGGGCAATTTTCACACAGTCTGATGGAGTGCCAGAACAAGACCAGGCTTTAATTTCTGGAGCAAAAACGTTTTCGATCGATTCAGCCCTGAGGGGTTGATGAATGGTTAGCCCATGTCCAGTGGCAGACCTTTCTCGATCGGGAGCTACCACGGTGACTTGATGACCCGCTTCTGCTAGGGCTGTTGCCAGAGTCCGCAAGCCTAGGGCAAAAATACCATCATCATTACTGACTAAAATATTCATTGCTCTAGCCTACCATAAGAAAATCCCCAGAAAAGTTAGAATTTTGATTAGAATTTTTATCATTAACTAATCATCTAAATCTATGAAATGTGCGTATTTATTTATAGATAGGTTGATAAACAGGGGAATTGCCAACTACTTGGGGAAGTGGGGTAATTCGATTAACATTTATACTCTGTTGCAAACCTATGGAAATTGATGCTGTAGAACCTGCTATTGATGGTCAGGAGCCAGCCATAGATGCAGTTTTGGTCGAAGCCATGCGGCGGGGGGAATCCTCAGCCTTGGGGGAACTCTACGATCGCTACAGTAGCCTTGTTTATCGCTTGGCTCTGCGGATTTTAGCTAAGGCCCCAGAAGCAGAAGACTTAACCCAAGAAATCTTCCTCAATCTTTGGCACAATCAAACCTACGATCCCAGCCGGGGTTCCCTGAGTAGCTATCTAACCACCTTGACCCGATCGAGGGCGATCGACAAACTCCGGAGCCGGACTACCCAAGTCAAGTTTCTGCAACGTTGGAGCCAAGCCATGACCACTGCCCCATCTCCACCTAGTCCCTTTGACCTAGCTTCCCTAGAGCAACGATCGACAGAAATTCACCAAGCTCTGAGCCTTTTGTCAGATAAGCACCGACAAGTATTAGAACTGGCGTACTATGAAGGGCTGAGTCAATCAGAAATAGCCGCCTGCCTGAATATGCCCCTCGGTACGGTAAAAAGCTGGTCTCGCCAAGGATTATTACAACTGAGAAAAAATCTTCAAGACTTGGGTTCTTAAAAACTTAATTTATTTCTTAAAGACTTAAAGACTTAATTTCTTCAAGACTTGATTAACTAGCCCATTAAAGCCCCCCATGCATGAAACCCCATAAATGAAACCCTATGAATTGACCACCTATGAATGAATCCTCACCCTCAGACCGGATAGAAGAATTATTAGCTGGCTATGCCCTTGGAGACCTCAGCCCAGAGGAGGCGGAAGAGTTGCAGCAAATTTTGATGGAGCATCCAGAGCTAGAGATCGAACTTCAGAGCTTACAGGAAGTATTGGCGATGTTGCCCTATGCTCTTCCAGAAATCCAGCCTAGCCCCCAATTACGCCAGAATATCCTAGCAGGTCTCGATCGAGCTTCCATTGCGCCTACAGATATTACTGCTACGAGAAGCTCTAGAAACTGGTCGAGAATTACTCAAATCCCTACACCTTGGCTCAAACTAGCTGGGGGAATTGCGGCTCTAGCTACCGTGATCCTTGGTTTTGATAACTACCAAATCCGTCAACAACTAGTGACTATCCAAGGGCAGGTCGATCGGCAAAAAGATGTGATTGCCATGCTCCAACAACCCAATACTCGGCTAGTTTCTCTCAAGGGAATGGATGATATGGTGACTGCTTCTGGCAGTATTGTTGTCACCCCCGGCGAATCCCAAGCAATGTTAGTTCTGCGGAATCTCCCGCCTCTACCCCGTGGTCAGTTCTACCAGTTATGGAATATTATTGGTGATCAAAAAATTCCGTGGCAACAATTCCAAGTCAATCACCAAGGAGTAGCCCTGACAAAATTAGTTCTGCCCAGCAGCTACGCCGTTACCAAACTTGCCATTACGATCGAACTATCCCCTGCTCCCCCAGTCCCCACCGGTCCCATGGTGATGGTCAGCGACTTGTAAATATTGGGTAAGCATTTAGTAATTAGTTGGTAATTGTTTGGTAATTACGATCATCAAGTATCTTAAATTACGGATTTATGATTAACAATTTATGATTCCTAGCACAATTAATTCAATCTTAGATATTAATTAGGTATTAATCTGTACATTGTTGGTAAACTTGTGGTTGAGTAAGGAAAAATCAGCAAAGGCTTCATGGAAGAACATCTAAGTTCCTCAGATACAGTATCTCCCCTTCAGGAGTTTATCAACTCAATTCCCCTTTTTAATGGCTTGCCCCCAGCGATCGCCAAAAAAGCTACTGCCCATATTGTCACCCGTACCCATCCAGCTAATCGAGTAATTTTACTAGAAAATGATTGGGGCGGTTCGGTGTACTTTGTGCTGGCGGGTTGGGCAAAAATTCGTACCTACAATATGGATGGCAAGGAAGTAACTCTCAATATTTTAGGCAAGGGAGAACTCTTTGGAGAAATGGCAGCTTTGGATGAAGTGCCTCGATCGACCGACGTAATTACCCTTACCCCAACAACCATTGGCAGCATTCCCGCCCAAGATTTTGTCCAGCTTGTCAACACAGAACCCCTCGCCGGAGTCAGACTCGCCCAATTAATGGCAAAACGTCTGCGGCAAGTTAATCGTCGTTTGCGTTTACGAGAATCCGACAGCCAATCCCGCGTGGCAGATACTATCCTCTTCCTCGCCGAAGGTCAGGGCAAAGTTCGACAGCAAGGCACAGAAATTCCTAATCTTCCCCATCGAGAACTAAGTAGCCTGAGTGGTTTAGCCAGAGAAACCGTTACTAGAGTCCTGACCCGTCTGGAAAAAAAAGGTCTCATTATTCGAGACCATGACATGATGTATATTCCTGATGTGGCTGCCCTAGAAAAAATTATTGCCTAGTTTATTTCGAGATTTATTTAGGAGTTTATTTAGAACCTAGACTAGGGCTACAATTTGCCGCAACTTCAGTCTCACTGGGCATAAGGGCAACTACGTGGGGAACAGGGCGAGGCACATAGCCCACCAGAGAATCTCCTTTGTAGGCAAGGGAAGTACTAGCACCCGAATCTAACATCACCGCATCGTGATAGCCAGCCTTCGCCAAAATTTTACCCAAATTCACAGAATCCACCGGATCTACAGATACGCCAATCACTGGCTGTCCATTTTTGTTAATTCCCCAAAAAGCTCGATGACGCTCGGCATCAAAATCAAACAAATTGCCAAAGGTTTGGGCTGATTGAGCAGCTCCATCCCGGACAAGCCAAGCCGCAGCCACAAAGGCATCCGTGACCCCATCCATTTCTGCTTCTACCCCAGCCTGTTCATTATGTTTATTAACATCAAAGGGGATAAATTTAACGGCTTCAGGACTGATCAGGACTAGGGGTCTATTTTTAATCCGCAGGACATCAGCTTCTTTACCGGGGACAAATTTCTGGGTACTTTGACTCAAAACGGGCCCGATCATCTGGTTAGAATCTAGAAATTCTAGGGAGAAAAATCCCCCGTCTACCCCGGCAACGGCTCCTGTATTGGCAAGAATTTCTGGGACTTGGTAGCGACTACGGGCATGGATTGTGACGGGTCTGCCCCCGGAGATCAAGACTAGGTTTGTTTTGTCGATCGCCACCTTCTGCATTTTGATGGGAGCGGTAAAATCAAATTCCTCCATGCCAGATTGACCAGCTATATTCACCAAGGCTTCTCCACCCCAAGTATTTTCTAAGGCTTCAAGGAACCGAGACTGTCCCCAGCGCCCGATCGCCAACAGGTTTTCTGATTCTCCGGCTAACTGTTCTTCGGCAGGATCTTCGTGCATGGCAAAGGCAGCCACATACCCTGCTTCCTTGACTAGGCGGCGGACTCGATCGTCATTTTTGCCCACAGGATAGGTGAAATAATCGATGGAAACCCCTAATTTACTTTCCAGAATTTGCTTCGCTTCTACCAGTTCCTTGGTAATCTGAGCATCGGTTTGCTCCCGCATATCTAGGGGATGGGTGACAGAGTGGGACACAATTTCCACAAGGGGGTTTGCTGCCATTTCCTGTAACTGCTCCCAACTGACATGAGTTCGGGGCCCACCGGGACGACGATCTTTATTGGGAATCGCATCTTTCCCCACACCATCGGTATAAACAGAAAAAGCAGCCGGGTAGTTATATTCCTGCATCAGCTTATAAACGTATTCGTAATGCCCACCGTAACCATCATCAAAGGTGAGGACGATCGGCTTCTCTGGCAAAGGTAGCCCTGTGTGTAGATGGGTGACAAGCTGTTGTAAGCTAATGGGAGTAAGCCCTTGAGCCTTAATTAACCGGAAATGCTCGGCAATTTCTTGGGGCGTATTATCCCAAGGCACTTCTTTTTCTGGCAAGACATCGTGGTACATCATCACCGGGACTTTTGCTTGGCGAGCCTGTTGGTGAATTTGTGGCCAGGGGGCGGGTTGGAGGTAGGCTCCGGCTTCACTAGCCCAACCCATGACTAAATACTGCCATTGCTGATTAACTTGCCTTTTGAGATTAATAGCCTGTTTTAACAGAGTTGTTTTTTTGCTTTTTGTCCGGGGGTTCTCATTGTTATTTATATTGACTAAACCCCTAGGATTTTCTCCACTATCACCGACAGAGGGATTAGCTTGATTTTCACAACTAGGAGAACTTTGAGCCTTGCTGGAGTTAAGTACCTCAGAACCCGAAACATTAGCCCCCAAAGATGCCGAAGAAATTATTGCTCTGCTGGGAGTTGCCAAGGCGTTGACTAGGAGGGAGGCTAAAGATACATAACTAATAAGCTTGGATAATCTGGGTTTAAGTAGTTGTTGAGTTGATTGATCTTGTCTCAATGGGACGATCGATCCAGGGCTTGATTGCGGGATTGATTTCGGGATCAACTTCTTAAACGCTTGATGAAGTGATCTATTAAGTGCCTGATTGTATGATTTAGTAACTAATTTGGTCGTTAACTGACCCTTTCCCATCTCACCAACCACCTGATCCTTGCAGTCCATACAAACTCCTCTACTCCTTGTACTTCCAAAAAATACTTCCCAAAAATACTTCCAAAAATTCCAGACATTCAAATCTTGACACCCAAAATTACCAAGGATAAGTTTAGTACCCTTTGCCCTATTTACAAGATGTTTTTCTATACATCCGTCATAAATAATTATTGATTAGTTCTCGATGATTGTTTAGGTGTTTATTGTTTAGGGTATGACTATTATTTTTGGCGATCGAGCAATTATTGCTTAACCTAGATTTATTGCCTAACTAGCGAGTATTTGCCCCCGTCAACTATCAAAATCTATTTAACCATCAGAATCTTTTTGCTTGCGCTTCAACTCTTCCTCTAGGGTTTGAATTTGCTCCCTGCGGGCTTCCATTTCCCACTGTTTGCGTCCTAGTTCTTGGCTCTGGAGGGTGAGATCCTTGCGCCACTCTTCTACCCTTGCTGCCTCCTGCTGGAGATATTCGGGAGTAACTCCCAAGGTCAGGTACTTTTCCACAAAATCTAATACCCAATTTCTGGCCGATTGAATATTCGAGACTTCTTTGTTTTCATTAGTTTCCACCAATACCAGTAAGCCCTCATGCAAGTTTTTGCTGTGAGGGATCGGCAGAATAAACTCTTTTGCAGGTAGTGACCAAGAAGTTTCCGACTCTTGGGTAGCCAGTATTTTCAATTCTGGTTCATCTAAAATCTGATTTTGCTGTACTTGCGCCAGATGTAGCATGGCAGATGATTTGACAATAGGGTTAGAGGTTGTTAACTAATCGGTGGGAGACTAGATAAGCGATCGCTGAGAATTTCGGCTTGCTTTTCTGCTTCCACCAAGGCTGTCCTAGCGGCTGCAACTACGTCAGGTCTGGCTTTATCCACAAAACCGGGATTGCTCAAACGACGGGTCAGAGCATCTATTTCTGCTTGAGCTTTCTGGAGGCTCTTCTCTAGCTTAGACTGCAATGCTACTAAATCTACCACACCATCTAGGGGAATTAGCACTTGGATTGTGCCAACTACGCCCGTGAGAGACTGCTGGGATAGGGGTAATGCTATAGGGGGTGAAGGTTGTAGGGAAATTAGGGGCGGAGTAATAGTTTGGGAAACTGGTGAAATTTTGTTTGTAGTTTTAGCTATGGTTAGGGGTGTTTTCTCTGGGGATGTTTGATTTAGTGATTGTTTTTTCACAAATTTGAGGAATAGTTGGTAAAGAGCTCCTAAACCAAGGAGAGAAATTATCCCCACAAAGAGGAGGACAAAGAGGGGTAAGGCAGATAGGAGGAACCAGTTTGGCGATTTGGTCGATCGATCCATCCCCGGAGAGTCTGGAGGATTAGATTTAGGAGGTTGAGTCGGGAGCAAATTCTGGCTTTTAGGAGAAACTTCACTTACTTGAGGAATCTCTAGAACTACTGGGCTTTCTGAGGCTGCCACAATCTCTGGAGTTTCAGGGAGTTCGATCGCCTCTGTTACCTCAGAGATTTCCCGAATTTCCACCTCAGAAACCTTAGCCAAATCTTGAATATACACCAGCCCCCGGCGGAGAATCCCGCACTCTCGACTACTTTCACTTTGGAAGATTACGGGAACTTTGATCCCCGGCTTCACATCCCCATCGGCTCGGAGATTGCGAATAGTTCTAATAGTCTCAATTAGTAAAGTAAACTCTGCCTCTAGGTCGACGTTGATTAGTTGGGGATCAATGGGGGGATAAAGCTCTAGAGACAGAGATTTGTCTCCGGCTTGGGTAAGATTGTGCCAAAGCTCTTCAGTAATGTGGGGCATGAAGGGATGGAGGAGCTTCAGGATGCCTTCTAAAACATTAGCTAATACCTGTTGAGCCACAAGGCGGGATGCAGGTTCAGCCTCTGGTTGCAAGCGAGATTTGACTAGCTCGATATACCAATCACAGAAATCACCCCAGATAAATTCGTACAAGCCTTTGGCAGCTTCCCCAAAACCGTAGTTATTAATTTGGGTAGAGGTGAATTGAATAGTTTGATGATAACGAGAGAGAATCCAGCGATCGCTCAACTCCAATTTATCCATCTCTGGCAGTCCCAACTGCGCCGGGGTTTTGCCTTCGAGACTAATCATCACAAACCGGGAAGCATTCCAAATCTTATTGGTGAAATTCCGGGAAGCCTCTACCGATATAGATTCATCGGTTTTCCGGTTATATTCCAAGCGAATATCCTGCCCCGCTCCAGCAACTTCTTTAATCAGGGTGAACCGGAGGGCATCCGTGCCGTACTTCTTAATTAGCACCAAGGGATCAATGCCATTATTGGCAGACTTGGACATTTTCTTATTATTTTCATCCCGCACCAGCCCATGAATGTAGACCGTATCAAAGGGCATTTTGCCAGTAAAATAAGTCCCCATCATCGTCATCCGGGCTACCCAGAAAAAGATGATATCAAAACCCGTAACTAGGGTGGTGGTGGGGTAATAGGTGGCTAAATCTGCGGTTTCCTCCGGCCAGCCCATGGTGGAAAACGGCCATAACCCAGAGGAAAACCAAGTATCTAAGACATCGGGATCCTGCTCTAACTGGATTTGCTCCCCATACTGGGCGATCGCCTCCTCCCGTGCTATTTCTGCTGTTGCTGCCACAATGTAGGGAGTATGATCGGTAATTTCCCCTTCGGTCTCGCTGACCACATACCACGCCGGAATCTGATGCCCCCACCACAATTGCCGAGAAATACACCAATCCTTGAGGCTGACAAGCCAGTCTCGATATACCTTCGTCCAGCGTTGAGGCACAAAGGCGGGGGAATTATCATGATCCAATAACTCCAAAGTTTTATCAGCAAGGGGGCGAATTTTCACAAACCATTGGGTAGACAGTAGGGGTTCCACGGGGACTTTGCCTCGATCGCTGTAGGGAACCGTATGCTTGTATTCCTCGGTTTGAACCAAGACCCCCGACGATTCCAATCTTTGGATCACATTCCGCCTCGCCACAAACCGATCCTGCCCTTGAAAATCCCCAGCATTTTCGTTTAGAGTGCCATCTCGATTCATGATATTGATGAAGGGCAAATTATGGCGCTGTCCCATTTCAAAATCATTAAAGTCGTGGGCGGGGGTAACTTTCACGCAGCCTGTACCAAATTCTCGATCAACAAATTCATCCCCAATAATCGGAATCTCTCGCCCCACAATTGGTAATCTCACGGTCTGCCCAATCAAGTGCTGATAACGGGGATCTTCGGGATGTACCGCCACGGCAGTATCTCCTAGCATGGTTTCCGGTCTGGTGGTTGCCACTTCTAGATAACCATTGCCATTACTCAGGGGATAGCGGAAATGCCAAAGATTCCCCGCTACTTCTTTATTTTCTACCTCTAAATCTGACACCGCCGACTGGGAAGCCGGACACCAGTTAACTAGATAGTTGCCCCTATAGATCAAACCTTCTTTATGTAACTGGCAAAAAGCTGTCACTACCGCCTCTGACAAGCCCTGATCCATGGTGAAACGTTCCCGTGACCAATCTACAGAAACCCCTAACCGTCGCAGTTGGTTGACGATCGTCCCCCCGGATTCTGCCTTCCATTGCCAAGCCCGAGCCAAAAATTCTTCCCGTCCCAACTCCTGCCGAGTCTTTCCCTCTGCCTTCAGTTGTCTCTCTAAAATCGTCTGCACCGCAATACTGGCGTGGTCTGTCCCCGGCAACCACAGAGTATTTCGTCCCTGCATCCGGTGGTAGCGCACCAAGGTATCAATCAGGGCATTTTCAAAGGCGTGACCCATGTGCAGACTGCCCGTGACGTTAGGGGGCGGGATCACGACACAAAAAGGCTCTCCCGGATGTTGAGGATCAGCTTTGAACACCTGCTGGGATTCCCAAAATTCCTGCCACTTGGCTTCGGTGGTGGCAGCGTCGTACTGGGTAGCGAGGGGAGAGATAGGTACAGTCATGGGAAAATTCAGAAAAGTTCTGGGAAAATTGCGATTACCTTTAATTTTGCCACAGTTTAATCTAAACAAATTTACCAAATAGTAATTTACTGGCAATTATTCACTGAACTCCCCAAAAAAATAGGATAAAATAAGCACAAATATTTGGTTTTTGAGCGCTTATGGTTTGGCAAGCGGAGCAGTCACTTTATGGAAATCGGTACACCATCCAAAAAGCCATTGGTAAGGGTGGTTTTGGTATCACTTATTTGGCTCAGGACGGGAAGGGGCGGGCTTGGGTAATAAAGACGCTTAAGGATGAGGTGATGAATCATGAGGAGTACGCGGAGTATCGAGATAAGTATTTACGGGATTTTCAGAATGAAGCCCTGAAGTTAGCTATTTGTCGCCATCCTCAATATTGTCCAGATTGAGAATAATTTTAGTCATCAAGGTTTGCCCTGTATTGTCATGGAATATATTCAGGGGATGGATTTGTGGCAACGGCTAAAGCAGCAAGGAAAGTTGCCGGAGGCAGAGGCGGTGCGCTATATCCGGCAGATTGGTGAGGCGTTGATAGTGGTGCATGATAAGGGGTTATTACATCGAGATTTGAAACCCCAGAATATTATGGTGAGAGATTCCACAGATGAGGCGGTGTTGATTGATTTTGGAATTGCAAGGGAGTTTATTCCAGATTTAACCCAAACTCATACTAAAAATGGAACATTTGGGTTTGCCCCCGTTGAACAATATGACGATCGAGCGCATCGGGGAGAATTTACAGATGTTTATGCTTTGGCAGCAACTCTCGCAACTTTGGTGACTGGTAGAGTTCCACAACCGTCTTTTAATCGAGCAACAAGGGATGATTTTCAAATACCTACAGAAGTGAGTCCGGCGGTGCAGGAAGCGATTAAGCAAGGAATGGCAGTACAGCCACAGGATAGGACACAAACGGTGGAGGCATGGCTGGAGCTATTGCAAGTGAAGCCTATTAAAGTTCAGGTTCTTGTAAAGTATCGGCAGTTAGAGGTGCTGCTGGCGGCGGGGAAATGGCAAGAAGCGATCAGGAGACAGAGAAGGTAATGCTAGAAGTGGCGAACCGGACTAAGGAGGGTTGGTTAGATCCGGCAAGTATTGATAATTTTCCTTGTGAGGATTTGCGGACAATTGATAGACTATGGGTGAAGTATAGCAATGGGCAGTTTGGCTTCTCGGTGCAGAAGCGCATTTACAAGAGTTTTGGGGGAACAAGAGAGCAGAATGAACAGGTTTGGAACAACTTTGGAGACAGGGTAGGCTGGAGAAAAGAAGGAAGTTGGTTGTTGTACGAAGATATTACTTTTAACAATAAAGCCCTTGAAGGACACCTCCCAAGTGGTGAATGTATTTGGATGGCATTTGGGTTTATTTGTCTCTTCTCTCACTTTGAGGCTTGTAAAATTTAGCCTATATAAAGGTTACAAGATTTTTTTGAGAATTGTTAAAGGGTTCTTTGGCAGGAAGCCATGCGGGTTCTGGGTTGCTCATATCTTGTCCTAATAGTTAAACTAGAAAATAAACGAACAAGTAATGGCGGCAAAAGATTTATTCCATGAGGCTGTTAGACAAGCATTAATAAAAGACCAGTGGAAAATTACCGCAGATCCGCTAGTTATTAAAATTGATAAAGTAAAATTTGAAATTGATCTGGGTGCAGACAAAATCTTAGCGGCTGAAAAAGCAGAACGCAAAATTGCCATTGAAATTAAAAGTTTCTTGAGTAATTCCACTTTGACAGACTTTCATGCCGCCTTAGGACAATTTCTCAACTATCGTCTTGCCCTAGAAATGACAGAACCGGAACGAGTATTGTATTTGGCTGTGCCGTTGGATACCTTTGACTCCTTTTTCCAAGAACGCTTTGTGCAGGAATCTGTTAGAAATTATCAGCTAAAACTAATTGTTTATGAACCCCGTCAGGAGGTAATCACAGAATGGACAAGCTAGCTTATTATCGCCAATGTGTTTGTCAACTATTAACCGCAGAGGTTAGAAAGGACTTAGGAAATTCAGATATCGAGAGTCAATTAATTTTTGATCGAGAAGGCGATCGCTATTTATTATTAGATGTTGGTTGGCAAGGATTACATCGCATCTATACTTGTTTTATGCACCTAGATATCAAAGAAGGTAAAATCTGGATTCAGCACAACATGACCGAGGTAGATATTGCCCAGAAATTAGTAGAAATGGGAGTTCCCAAAGAAGATATTATTTTCGGACTACATCCCCCCTATAAACGTCCTTATACTGGCTATGGAACAACAGATTTAGCTTCGTGATCCAATTATAGAAAGTGAATATACAGGATTTTTTAAGGATAGATTTGGATAAAAAGTAGTATGGTATTTCTTAAAATTTGGGAAAATTGGGAGATGCCATGAGCTATAGAATGAGTCGCCGAGCCTATGCTGATACCTTTGGGCCAACTACGGGCGATCGAGTCCGTCTTGCTGACACGGAGCTATTTATTGAAGTCGAGCAGGATCTAACTACCTACGGCGACGAGGTGAAATTCGGGGGAGGTAAAGTTATCCGGGATGGCATGGGGCAGTCTCCCATTACCAATGCTGAAGGGGCGGTAGATTTGGTGATTACCAATGCTTTGATCCTTGATTGGTGGGGCATCGTTAAAGCTGATGTGGGGGTGAAAGCGGGGAGAATTTTCCAGATCGGCAAAGCTGGCAACCCTTATATTCAAGACAACGTAAATATTATTATTGGTCCCGGTACCGAAGTGATTGCCGGGGAAGGGATGATCCTGACGGCGGGGGGGATTGATAGCCATATTCACTTTATTTGTCCTCAACAGATCGAAGTGGCGATCGCCTCTGGTATAACCACAATGCTCGGCGGTGGCACAGGCCCTGCGGCGGGGACGAATGCAACCACCTGTACTCCGGGCCCCTGGTATCTCGCTCGGATGCTCCAGTCGATCGATGCTTTTCCCATGAATATTGGCTTTCTCGGTAAGGGCAACAGCAGCAAACCCCAAGCCCTCGTGGAACAGATCCAAGCTGGAGCCATGGGCTTAAAACTCCATGAAGATTGGGGAACAACCCCCGCCGCCATTGATACCTGTCTAGGGGTCGCCGATGAGTACGATGTCCAGGTAGCAATCCATACGGATACCTTAAACGAAGCTGGATTTGTGGAAACCACGATCGCCGCCTTCAAGAACCGAGTCATCCATACCTACCACAGCGAAGGAGCCGGGGGTGGTCATGCGCCCGATATTATCCGAGTTTGCGGGGAAGCCAATGTCCTGCCCTCTTCCACCAATCCCACCCGTCCCTACACAGTGAATACCATCGATGAACACCTAGATATGCTGATGGTCTGCCATCATTTGGATCCAGCCATTCCCGAAGATGTGGCTTTTGCTGAATCGAGAATTCGCCGGGAAACCATTGCTGCCGAAGATATCCTCCAAGATCTAGGAGCTTTTAGCATGATCTCTTCCGATTCTCAGGCTATGGGTCGGGTGGGCGAGGTCATCATCCGTACTTGGCAGACCGCCCACAAAATGAAAGTGCAACGGGGACAGTTAGCAGAGGCAACCGGAGTCGGCAATGATAATTTCCGGGCTAAGCGCTACATATCTAAGTACACCATTAATCCAGCGATCGCCCACGGGATCAGTCAATACGTTGGTTCGGTGGAAGTAGGGAAGTTGGCCGATTTGTGTTTGTGGAGACCGGGATTTTTTGGGGTGAAACCAGAGCTTGTCCTTAAGGGGGGGATGATTGCCTACGCCCAGATGGGAGATGCCAATGCCAGTATTCCCACACCGCAGCCGATCCATAGTCGTCCGATGTTTGCTAGTTTTGGGGGAGCGATCGCCCACACTTCCCTAACTTTTGTGTCCCAAGCTGCCCTTGATGCAGATATCCGGGGGCAATTAAACCTCCAGAAACCCACCATTGCCACCGTTGGTAATCGGCAAATTAGCAAACGGGATATGAAGCACAATGACCTACTGCCCCAAATTCAAGTAGACCCAGAAACCTACGAAGTCCGAGCCAATGGTGAACTCCTCACCTGCGAACCTGCGGAAGTTTTACCTATGGCCCAGCGCTACTTTTTATTCTAGATTTGTTCTAGATTTGTTTTAACTCGTTTTAACTTGTAGTAAGGCTTTAGCCTTCTAGTTCCAATTATTCTGCGCTAAAGCAATTATTTCTGCGTTAAAGCGCCACTACTAAATATGATCGATCGCCCCCCAATGTTCCCCAAATCATTCAAGATTATTAAATTTAACCTATCTTGTTAGGGAGAATCGTGATCCTACAGGCAAAATCAGAGTAACAGAGTAACTAAATCATCGAATCATCAGCTTAAGCTGCAATCAGAAATTTATGACTGAAACCACCACTGGCAAAACTACGGAAAAATTCCGGATCGAAGACGATCGCACTGGCATGAGCGTAGAAACCCTAAAACGAGCCTTTACTGATCAACTCTTCTACCTCCAAGGCAAGTACGAATCCCTCGCTACTACCGATGACTACTACATGGCCTTAGCCTACACCGCCCGCGATCGTCTCCTCCGCCGTTGGCTGAAAACTCTCCAAACCTACAACGAGAAGGATGTGAAAACTGTCTATTACCTATCGGCAGAATTTTTGATGGGCAGACATTTGGGCAATAGCTTAATTAATTTGGGGCTGCTCGATCGAGCCACCCAAGCGGTAAAAGAATCGGGGCTGAATATCCACGACTTGCTGGAACAGGAGCCGGATCCAGGTTTAGGTAACGGGGGTTTGGGGCGTTTAGCTGCTTGTTTCTTGGATTCCCTGGCTACCCTCGAACTCCCCGCCGTGGGTTATGGCATCCGCTATGAATTTGGCATCTTTACTCAAGCCATCAGTGAAGGTTGGCAGGTGGAAATTCCCGACAAATGGCTCCGGCTGGGTAATCCTTGGGAAATTGTCCGCCCCGACGAAAAAGTAGAGGTGAAATTCGGTGGCTATACCGAGGTCTACCACGATGAGAAATGTAACCCCAAAGTCCTCTGGATTCCCAAGGAGCGAGTCATGGGGCTGCCCTACGATACCCCAGTGCCGGGCTACAACACCAACACCGTTAATACCCTGCGGTTATGGAAAGCCGAATCCAGTGATGATTTTAACTTCCAAGCCTTTAATGCCGGGGACTACGATGGAGCGGTGGCGAGTAAGATGCGATCGGAAACCATCTCCAAAGTTCTCTACCCCAACGACAACACCCCCCAAGGACGACAACTCCGCCTAGAGCAGCAGTTCTTCTTTGTCTCCTGTTCGCTTCAGGATATTATCCGCCATCACCTGAGAGCTAATAGCAGCCTCGATAATCTCCCCGACAAGGCAGCAATCCAACTCAACGACACCCACCCCGCCGTGAGTATTGCCGAACTCATGCGTCTGTTGCTAGATGAGCATGGTTTAGAGTGGGATCGGGCGTGGCGGATTACCCAGAAAACCTTTGCCTACACCAACCATACCCTGATGCCAGAAGCTCTAGAAAAATGGGCAGTGAGTCTCTTTGGTACCGTACTGCCTAGACATCTAGAAATTATCTATGAAATTAACCAGCGTTTCCTTGCTGATGTGAAAACTTGGTATCCCGGAGATGAGGGGCTGCTCGAACGGCTATCCCTTATTGAAGAAGGGGAAGAGAAATCGGTGCGGATGGCGCATCTGGCTTGTGTGGGGAGTCATGCCATCAACGGGGTCGCCGCCTTGCATACGGAATTACTGAAGCAAGATGTCCTCAAGGATTTCTATAAGCTATGGCCAGAAAAGTTCTTTAACAAAACCAATGGTGTCACTCCCCGCAGGTGGATGCTCCTCAGTAATCCCCAACTATGTGACCTAATTACGGAGAAACTCGGCTCTGACCATTGGCTCACCCACATGGATGATCTCCGCAAGCTGGAAGCCTACATTGATGATCCTGCCTTCTGCGATCGATGGAAGCAAATTAAGCGATCGAACAAAGAACGCCTCGCCCGTTATATTCTCCAAAATAATGGCATTGAAGTCTCCACGGATTCGATTTTTGATGTCCAAGTTAAGCGGATTCACGAATACAAACGGCAACATTTGGCAATATTCCATGTGATCACCCTCTACAACCGGATTAAGGCTGATCCCAATGTCTACATCCAGCCCCGGACGGTGATCTTTGGCGGCAAGGCAGCACCGGGCTACTACATGGCAAAATTAATTATCAAGTTAATTAATGCGGTGGCAGAAGTTGTAAACCGGGATCCTGATGTCCGGGGACGTTTGAAGGTAGTATTTGTCAACAACTTTAGTGCTTCCCTAGGTAAGATGATCTATCCTGCTGCCGATCTCTCAGAACAAGTCTCCACTGCGGGGAAAGAAGCCTCGGGAACCGGAAATATGAAATTCTCCATGAACGGAGCTTTGACCATTGGCACTCTTGATGGGGCAAATATTGAAATCCGGGAGGAGGTGGGGGAAGATAACTTCTTCTTGTTTGGGCTGACTGCGGCTGAAGTCTACGCCCTCAAAGCTCAGGGGTATAATCCTGAGGACTACTACCATGGCAATGATAACCTGAAGGCTGTGATCGATCGCATTGCTTCGGGAGACTTCTCCAATGGTGATACCCAACTCTTTAAGCCCTTGGTTGATTCCCTGATGTACCACGATGACTACTTACTCTTTGCCGACTATCAAGAATACATTGACTGTCAAGACCGAGTGAGCCAAGCCTACCAAAATCAAGACGAATGGACTCGGATGTCGATCCTCAACTCGGCCCGCATGGGTAAGTTTTCTTCCGATCGCACCATTGATGAGTACGCCAAAGAAATTTGGAAAGTCGAACCCGTGGCGATCGAGGTCGATGATTACAAATCCACAAGTCTCTAAGACTAAACATTAGCCAAGTAGGGTGGGCATCGCCCACCAAATAGAATTCTAATAAAACTCTACTAGAACTCTACTAGAACTCTATTAGAACATTGTTAGATAAATACTGAGGGCGTGAAATATCGTCCTTTTTTTATTTTAAAAATCAAACTCTAAAAACTAAAACATTTGCAATAATTTCGTTGTCGCCAAGGAGAGACTGGTGTTAAATCGAAAATTTAAATTATCCGCAGATTGGGCTTGGATATAGGTGGGATTGAGAAAAGAAATATAATTATTTGCCTCTGGGGTTAGTTGCATAATAAAGGCGAGGCTAACTCCCTTGAGGACATTATGCACAGGTTTGGCAGCCTCCCCTACAACTTCGGGGACAAGGGGATTTGTGGCAAGGTCTTGATTGATATGGCGGGGATCGCTGACACTGAGATGGGTGCCCCCGATCGCCGTCAGCAGATATTTTTGGGTATTGATTTGTTGGAAAGCTCGGAGTTGGTGTTCTAGGGGCGGTGTCACCGTATCGTGGCTACTGGCGAGGAGAAGAGTCGGCACGGTAATTTTTCCTAAACCTCGATCGCCAAACAATCTCCCGGCAATGGGGTTGAGGACGATGGCTTGAGCAATGCGAGGGTCTGCTAAGGAAAACTTCTCCTGGGGCAACTGCTCCACACTGCACTGAAACCAATCGGCGGGCGATCGCTCCCAAGGACTGCGCTGCTCACAAAATTCCTTCACGGCAGTAGGCTCTAATTCTCCCCCGGCTAGAGCTAAGGCAGTGTAGCCCCCCAAGGAATGCCCAATCACCGTGACTTTATCGGTGGCAAATCTTCCCCGCCAAAAACTGCCGTGGGAGCTAATTTCCGCCAATCGATCGAGGACAAAACTCACATCCAAGGGTCGATCGACAAACTCCGTTGCAGGTAACAACGCCTCTGGATTATTTCCCAAGGCAATACTTGCCAGCCAGTTAATATTACTTTTGGGATGCTCAATGGCGACAACTACCATGCCGTGGGAAGCAAGATGGTTAGCGAGGTAATCTAAAAAGTGTCGATCGGCAGCAAAGCCGTGGGAAATCACCACCAAAGGAGCCTCAGCCACTGGACTCCTGCCAGACCCCCAATACACATCAACTGGAATGATCCGCTCCCGTTTTTGATCGGCAAACGCCCAACTCCGCCGCCGGACTCTCCGACCTCCCGGACTGCTGGGGTTCAAGATTTTTGTTCCCGGCTCAGGGGCAGCGATCGCTATATCTCCGAGGGAATTAGTTGGAGCATCGGTATGAAATTCCTGGGCTAACCAAGGGGCAAGCAGTCGGCTCTGGAGGTAGGGCAGATTCATTTGGAGGGCGATCGTTGCCAGACCACCGAGGTCTAGGGTTAATTTCTGCCCCGGATATTGACGTAATAAATTAATTAAATTTAAGCCCGATTCCTGTTCTGCTCCTGCTTTGAGGGCAACTTGTAAATCAATCAGGTTTGCTTCAGGAATTACTTGGTGCAGACTCGCCACCACCCGCTCGCCATCGTGGGTCGGCAGTAAATCATCGACAAAGCGTTGGGCTAGGGAAGGGGGGACTTGCCAAGGTTGACTCAAGGCAGCTTTAACTTCTGGGGTGAAGAGGGGACTGTAGAGGCGGAGGGAAGAGGGAATTTCGCCAGTGGCTGCAAAGTTTTCGAGGTCGGCGATCGCCACAGTCTGGGACAAAAATCCTAACCGGAGATTGAGCTGCTCTACCGCCTTGGCTGTTTGAGGATAGCTTGCAAGGAGAACTCCTAAACTTAGGCAAATTGGTATTTTAAATCTCTGGAACATTAACTTTTGGAACATTAACTTTTGGAATTTTAATCTTTGGAGCTTGAATTTCTGGAACATGATTTTTTGTTTTCCTCGCCCATACCTCGCTGTATCGATCGCTGTAGTCTAAGTTCCACAAGGTGAAAAATCAAAAAAATTAATATAAACCATTCTAATAGATTTATTCTCGATCGTTAGAGCGGAAATATGCAATCAGTCATGCTAAGACCCCAAAAATATGTATGAATATCGCAAATTATCACCAGAACAAAAAGCCGAAGTTGTTCGACAAAGACTCCAAAAGGGCTATCCACCCCACTCACCACCCCATCCTATCCCAGATAGTTCTCATTACCTCCTGACCGCCACTTGTTATGAACATAAACATCGGCTAAATTCTCCCCCACGCCGTCAGGAATTACTAAGTCAGCTATTCGAGACATTTACTCAAGAAAATATTGCTATATTAGCTTGGGTTGTTTTACCCAATCATTATCACCTATTAACTGAAACTGTTGATTTTAAATGGCTCAGTAAAAAAATTCGGTTAATTCATGGCAGAACTGCCTATCAGTGGAACCAAGAAGATCAAACTACAGGAAAAATTTGGTATTCCTACAGCGATCGAGCTATTCGTTCTGAAAAGCATTACTACACAGCCCTAAACTATATTCACTACAACCCTGTCAAACATAATTTAGTCACCTCCCCCTACAATTGGCAAGAAAGCAGTGTCCACTGGTACTTACAAAAAAAAGGACGAGACTGGCTACGTAACTGCTGGCTAGAATACCCGATCAGCGACTATGGCAAAGGTTGGGATGATAAATAGTAGTAGCGCTTTAGCGCAAAATCATCAAAATTAGAAAGCTGCAAAATTAACAAGACCAAGAGGCTAAAGCCTTACTACGTTAATAAGACGAAAAGGCTAAAGCCTTACTACGAGATGAGATTAGAAGTCCTGATTGTACATAGATAAATTATTTTGCTATCTAACTAGATATGCCGACTAATTTTGCACTGAGATCCCACATGCGTTCGCCCTTCTCATCATCCCGTGCTTGGGGAGAAACCTTCTGCACAAAGGATTTACCCTCTTTCTTTTGGCGATTGCCCCAACTCCAGTAAGCTCCCGACTGCTTGTATTCGGGGTCAGCTACGACCATGGCAACTCGTTCTCCCGAAAGTTCTTGGGATACATAGCCGCCGGTGATATTTTTTTGGAACCAAGGGAAGATTTTTTGGAAGAGGGGATAATGGTTGCGGAAGAGGGGCGTATCGGCAACACAGCCCGGATAGAGGGAAGTAAAGGTAATCCCAGTGCTGGCGTGGTAACGACGATCGAGTTCCCGCATGGTCAAGACATTGCAAACTTTACTATCTTTGTAAGCCTTGACTGGTTCAAACTTTTTGCCATCTGCCATGGAAATTGGGTCTTGGAAACCCACCGCAAAGCCCTCAAAGTTACCTAAATCTGGACGGGGCGGAATTTTGCCTCCTAATTCGTCTGGGTTGTGGGTGACAGTGCCGAGGATAACCATCCGTCGATCGCTAAAATCAGATTTTTTCATATCTTCAAGCAATAGATTGCACAGCAAAAAATGTCCTAAATGATTGGTTGCCATACTCAGTTCATAACCCTCTGGGCTACGTAATGGCTCTTTGATCAAAGGCATATAGATGGCAGCATTACAAACCAAAGCATCAAGGGGTTTACCCGTGGCTCGGAATTTCTCGACAAACTGGCGGACATTGGCAAGGGAGCCGAGGTCAATGGGCAGGATCGTGTAGTTTTCCTTGGGAATATTTAATTCTTGGGCGACTTTCTCGGTTTTTGGTAAATCTCGACACGCCATCACCACATGCCAACCTCTAGCAGCAAGAGCTTTCGCAGCGTATAAGCCAACCCCAGAAGACGCACCCGTGATGACAACTGTTGACTGCCGATGTTGTTCCATTTTCTTGATACTCCTTTACAGATCAGATCAATTTTTTAACTTTATATATTTTCCTTATGATCTCATAGAGCCGAGATTAAGTATCTTAAGTTTTTTGTCTTGCTGTCTCTGGAAAGGTCGATCGCTTTGCCATTGCTAAAAATTAACGCTGGGAGAATTAAGATTTTGAGAGTAGCCTTTTTGAGAATCTAAGATTTCGACAGTTTGTGCTGGTAGTGTAGGTTTTTGTAGTAACGACTTTAGTCGCTTCTAATGGCTAGAAACTTTTTAGACATTCTCTAATGCCCAGAGTGTTGTTCAGAAGGCTGGGATTCTAGGGGAAAGTGCTTGGTGAGCAGAGAGGAAACTTGGATCGGTTTAACCGCAGTGTAACTGGCTTTATCAGTCAGGAAGACGACGTTAGCTCCCTGTTTACACTTTTTCAGACAACCCGTAGTTTTAATTTTGACTTGAGAGGCTAAACCTTGATCGACCACCGCTTCTTCCAGACTAGCAATCACCGCCCCGGCTCCCCGTTTTTGACAGCTAGATTTCCCACAAACCAAAATACAAGCTGGAGGCTTAGTAACTTCAGGAGATTTGGCAGCGTTGGCAACTGGTATCGATATTGATGGGGGCTGTGGTAACGAAACCTGTGGGCTTGATAATAGGAGAGAATTTGTTGATGCAGCCATCGGTGAGGCTATGGGTAAAGCTATAGGTGAGCCTACTTTTTCTAAGGCTGGTCGATCGAGCCAGTCAAAATAATCTGCTTTGTACTCCCCATTTTTCTTGATTTCCCCAGCGAGCCGCATCCAAGTTCCCGCTAGAGGCTGCGGCTGCCACAAAAAATGACGGCGCAAATCTTTACTGAGCTTGATCATCACTTCTCCTTGAGCTGTTGCAAGTAAAATGCATTTAGGCTGGAGCTGGTGTAGCCAATGAATGACTCTGCCTTCTAGAATAAACGGGTTTAATCTTTTATCCACTTTGGTTTTGGGTGTTGAGTATTGGGTGAATAGTGGCTGGAAATAATCTGGGAATAAATAACCGGGGCGTAACACATCGATAAGTAACAGCGCAAAATGGCTAAATATTTATCTAGAGATCAAGAAAAATAGTTGAGTAAATGTATTTAGGGCTGTTGTTTCTTTTCTTATCCTAGCTTAATTAATGACTTAATTGATAATAACTGTCAATACTTAAGCTAAAAATCTTGACGACTAAGGCTGTAATTGACTGAATAACCACTGACTGCCAGCAGACTTGAGGAATTTATGTCAGGAAAAATACATAATTGTGGGGTTCCCTATATACACAAGAGATAAAGTTAGATACAACAGAACTGTAATGAAAGTTAATCTAGACTATGAACCGTCAAATTCAATTCAGCGATCGCCCCACCGATATTGACTACATCCAGTTACAACACTTGTTTACAGTTACGGCTTTTTGGGCAAAGAGCCGCTCGATCGAAGACCTCCAGATAGCAGTTGCCAACAGCGAACCTGTAATTAGCCTCTGGGATGCTCAAACCCTCATTGGTTTTGCCAGAGCCACTTCTGATGGTATTTACCGAGCCACAATCTGGGATGTGATCATTCACCCCGACTATCAAGGGCAGGGACTGGGCAGCAAACTTGTTGAAACCGTTTTGAGTCATCCCAAAATGCAACGAGTCGAACGAATTTATCTCACTACCACCCATCAACAAACCTTCTATGAAAAGATTGGTTTCCAGTGCAATCCCACGACAACGATGGTGCTGTACAACCAACCCCTATCTGCTCCTCCCTTTCCTACCCCGGTCTTGCAAGCTCAAACTTATGAATAACCAATGAATAACCAAGACTTCTCCAAAGATTAAGGACAAGTTTAAGGAGTGGTCGCTTCCGTGGGGGCAGGGCAAATATCGAGATTTCTGATAGTAGTGGAAGTTTGGCAAAACTGGGGATTGAGACGGATGGCATTGCGGTAATTGGCGATCGCCTCCTCTCGGTTCCCTTGTTGGAGAAATAAATTCCCTAGATTGCTATAGGCAAGGGCGTAGTTCGGGTCAAGCCGGATGGCATTTTGGTAGCTAGTAATAGCGGCTGGAAAGTCTCGTTGCCGATAGAAGACATTGGCAATTCCCACCTGGGCGGGAGCATAGTCTGGTTTGAGGCGGGCAGTGGCTCGATAATTTTCTAGGGATTCCGCAAGATTATTTTGCTGATAAAGCACATTGGCAAGGTTGTAGTAGGCAAGATAGTTTAAGTTATCAATACGAACGGCGGCTTGATAGCTGGTCAGGGCTTCGGGGAGATTACCTTGCTGAGAAAGGGCGTTACCTAGGGCAATGTAAGATTCTGCATAATTTGGCTCAATCCGAATCGCTTCCCGGTAGCTGGCGATCGCTCCCCGCAGATCTCCTTTTTGTCTGAGGGCAAGCCCCAAATTAAAGTGGGCAGTACTGCTATTGGCATCCACCCGGAGAGCATCTTGATAGCTGAGAATCGCTTCATCGATCCGTCCTTGATCTCGCAGAGCATTCCCCAGATTGTTATGGGCAGGGGCGTTGTTAGAATTAATAGCAATCACTTGGCGAAACAGGCTTTCGGCTTGACGATGCTCCCCCGCAGCTTGGGCGGCACTACCTCTTTCAAAAAATTCCCTGGCGATTAATTCTCTAGTTTCAGCATCATCAGCAGCAGATTCACCCGTTGTTGGTGTCCCAGTGGTTGGTGTTCCAGTTCCAGAAGGGCTAGGTGTCGCTTGATTGGGTGTAGAGTCCTGAACTGCTGATTGTTTAAGCTCTGGTTGTTTTAGCTCTAAACCTTTGACATTGACTGCGATCGCCCCCCAAGGTGTAACCGCAAGGGTAATCCCCGCCAAGGCAGATATGAGAGAAATGGGTAAGAGGGCAGGGGGAAATAAAGTTAATAAAGAGTGCTTTTTCATGAAATATACCAGCGTCCACAAGTTAAGTTTTTTTGAGTTTTTTGAATAGATTAAGTTTGTTGAAGCTATGGAATTTGTTAGATTTACTGGCTTTACTAGAGCTATTAAAGGGATTGAAATCTTCTCAGTGTAACCGAAAGTCTTGAAGCTCCGCCATAGAGAAATTACGATCTCAATTGCTGTCAATTACTTATCAGTTAGAGTTATTCACTAAGAAAATTTTTAATTAACCGCCCAACTCCAGAGTTCATAACCTTCAGGAGATAAATGCAAACCATCGGTAGTTAATTCCCTACGGAGTTGTCCTTCTGCATTGAGGAAACTATCATAAATATTTAGAAAACTCGCCCCTTCTTGAGCAGAAATTATTTCTAGTTGTTGATTGAGATAGCGGAGCCGTCGATCGGGAATCGCGGCAAACCGGGTGGGCAAGATGGGCTGGACAATTACTTGAGCTTGGGGATGCCCTTGGAGTAAAACCCGGATAATTTGCCGATGATTTGCCAAAATAGTCTGATCATCCACTCCCTGCCGTAGGTCATTGATACCCGCCATTACGTAGATGCGATCGGGTCTAGTCTGAGCAAAATCTTTGTATTTCAACCTCCGCAGAATTTGGGTTGTATTCTCCCCAGAAATGCCCTGGTTTAACCATAGGCGATCCTTAGAGAGCTTATCCGTAGGAAACCACATGGAGAGAGAATCCCCTACAATAATCGACAGTGGATTAGCACCCTGTCCCTTTGCCAAAGCTCTGGCTTCTTGAATTAATAAACTCTGCCATTGCTCGTAGGTAGGGTCTCTAGGGTCTGCTTTTTGCCAGTATTCAAAAAAACTATCCGTGGGAATACGGGTATAAGTAACCCCTGCTTGGAGGGCGGCGAGGCGTTGGTAAAGCATTTGGGATCCAGATTTTGGGCGGGGTATTTCTGGGGGCGGGGTGAAACGGGGCATCCCAGAGTCAAAATTAGGAGCCGAAAAACTCAATACTGGGTAGGGGGGATCCAGTATGGGTGAGGGAGTTTCTGGGACGGCTGGAATTGTTGAGCTAGTAGAGTTGTTAATTCCTATAGTTGCTGTAGTTGCTGTGGATAATGAATTAGTTCCTGTAGATAAGGAATAACTATTTGAGGAGTTTTGAGGAAGATTATTAAGATTACTAGAGAAATTGTTAGAGGAATTATTTAAGAGATTATTAGCAGAGTTATTTGAGGCATTATTACTAAGGTTATTCGAGTCAGTATCTTCGATATCTAGGGAATTACCTGAGAAATTAACTAAGAGATTGCCAGAAGAATTGCTTAGGGATTTGTTCGAGAGATTAGTTGAGAGATTACTTGAGAAATTATTAGCAGGATTACCCAAAAACTGGTCAGAAAAATCATCTGGGTAACTATTACTAAGGAGATTGCGAGAAAGATTGCTAGTATCCTTCGGCGAATTTTTTAGGAGGTCGGGATTGAGACTATCGACAGGCTGATCGATCGAGGGCAACTCCGGCAAGGGTGTAGCTTGATTTCCCCCAAGGAGGGCAGCGGCAATTAGATAGGGATGACTCAGAATTTTACTCATAGGATGGCAAAAGTAGTTAGGGTACTTGCTATCCTTCTTTCACAGTCCTAGACAAAAAAATCAGGAAAAATAATTAATCCCGACGGATATTAAAGCAACACCAGTCCTGCCGCTTCCAGAGAGTTGCTACTACCCAGCCATTTTGTTCGAGGGTATCGGCGATCGGCTTCGTTTGTTCTAGCAGAATCCCACTGAGAATTCCCCAAGTATCATGCTGAGAAATCGCCGCAAATTGGGGGATCAGATCAATAATCACCTCTGCGAGAATATTACAGACAATCCCATCTACGGGTCGATCGATCATTTCCCAAATCTGGTCGGTACTGCCTGCTTCGATCGCCAGTTGGGCTTCGGTAATCCCGTTTAAGTCTCGATTACTCCGGGCTGCATAGACAGCGAGGGGGTCGGTATCTACGCCGTAAACTTGCTTGGAACCCAACAACACTGCCCCGATCGAGAGAATCCCCGATCCACAGCCGATATCCGCAATTACTTCGTCATTATTACCAACCCCTACTCGCATTTCTAGAGCCTCTAGGCAGAGTTGAGTAGTAGGGTGATTGCCCGTTCCAAACGCAACACCGGGATCAAGACGGAGAATTGTTCGATCGCTCTCTTCGGGAACCGGGAGCCAAGCTGGATAAATTAGGAATCGATCGCCCACTTTTTCTGGTTGCCAGTGCTGTTTCCAACTACTAGACCAATCCTGTTCATCAATGAGATGCCATTTCACCTTCGGCACTATTAACCCTAACATCAAGGCATCTTGGTGGAGCCAGAGGGACAAAGCTGCTAAATCCAGTAGTCCGGCTTGCATTTCTGGTAGGTAAGTCCGCAGGAAGGATAAATTTCCTTGAGTTTCCGTCACCATTCCCCGGCAGCCAAATTTTTCTAGTCGCCAAAAGAAACTATCCTCCAAATTGGGGTCACAAAGGATTTCCACTTCCCACCAATTACTGACATTCATTTTTGTTAGATTTTGCATACCACCCTTAGTTACCCCATCACTAACCCGCAATTACCCCAGAACTAGTCCAAAAATTATCCCAGCATTATCTCAGTATTAATTTATTTACAGTTAACCCTGATTTTCATAGATTGAATAAGATGATCTAATCATAGTGTGATTTTTTCTGCTACATTTTCTAAGATTAATTCCTGATGATTAATTTCTATGATTAATTTCTAGAATTAATTTCTAGAATTAATTTCTAGACTACTGCTAAGATAAAACAAAAAAGTCCCCCTGCGATGACTGTACATATCCCCCACTTCCCAGAAGCTAACCATCCCCTAGTGAAGGCTCTTTTTCACCACAGTGATCAGGAGTTACTAACTCTGTGTCAGAACTATCCTCACCAAGGTAAATATTTTACGGCTCTCTTTTGTCGCTATAGCCCGATCGTCTATACTCTGGTTGACCATGCGACTCGATCGCCAGTCCAGACTGATTATCTATTTTCTTTAACTTGGCGGCACATTTTCCATGAGTTGCGAGAGCTAGACCTCAGAAATAACCCCAATCCCGTAGCAACTTCTTTTCAAAATTGGTTAATCAATATTACTGCCTACTGTATTAATCAGATTGAACCCCCCGCAGTGGAGGAAATTAATTATTCCTTGCAATCGGCTCCCCCGCCTTTGTGGTGCTACCTAGAGCAGGGTTTGGCAAATCTTCCCCCAGAGTTGCGACTGATGGTGATCATGGCGCAGACTTTCCATTGGAGCGAAACTAGAATTGCTGCCTATCTCCAAGCAGAGGGCGATCAATTTACCCCAGCCCAGATCAAGGCTTCCCTCCAAGAAGGTTATCAACTCCTAGAAACGGCGATCCCTGAAGATTTGCGGAGTATTTACTTTGAGGAAGTAGGGACGGAAGCCTCTCTTGCCACAACTCCCTAATTTGAGAGTTTGTTTAATTATGGTTTAACTGTTTAGGCTTAACTTCCGGTTTAACTGTTTAACTTAATGTGATCTTATCTAATTTCGGCTGATCTAAATATCGATCGGCATCCGGTGCAATTAATTTATGTCTTTATTTCTAAATAGCTTGAAACACTACGGTCATCTAGAGCAGATGGGGATGACGGTGGTGAATATTGGTTCTCGAAAATTGGGAACCTACGATGATTATGGGATGGGGGAATGGGGCATATTTGGGGAGAATTTGACGATCTATGGGTTTGAGGCGGATCCGGTAGCTTGTGAGCAGGCGAACCAGAGTAATCAGGCGAGAATTTGGCAGGAGCAGCATTTTCCCTTGGCGTTGGGGGGTGTGGTGGGTCAGCAGTCCTTGTATGTCACCAAGCACCCCATGTGTAGCTCTCTTTATCCACCCAATGAAGCCTACTTAGCAAGATTTGCCGGATTGCCACCTCTAGTAAATCTCGATCGCATTCTCGAAGTTGAAACCACGACCCTCGATCGATTCTGCCAAGACTATCAAGTTAACCACATTGATTTTTTACAAATTGATATCCAAGGAGCCGAACTGGATGTATTTAAGGCTGCCCCGGAGATTTTTAGTCAGAGCATTTTGGCAATTCAAACAGAAGTAGAGTTTGCGCCCCTATACAAAGGTCAACCCCTATTTGGGGATGTGGATCAATTTCTGAATGCCCAAGGTTTTACCCTGTTTCATCTTGGCACCGTTCCCGTGAGCAGGACAAATTCACCCATCCCAGCTGGCTATGGCACCCCCCAAACTCTCTGGGGCGAGGCTTTTTATCTGCGGGATCTATTAGCAGAGGTGAATCAACCGTGGCAAACTCCAGAAAATTTCTTGAAACTAGCTTGTATTGCCGATATTTTGGGCTTCTCTGACTATGTATTAGAATTACTTGTATATCTAACTGCGAATTACGGCTCGGACCCCAGATATAACTGCGCTTGGTCGATCGTCCACAGTCTGCAACAAATCCCTGAGCTGGCAGAGCAAGATATCGAAAATCTCCCCGCATTGCAATCCATCAAAGGCTTTCTAGGGGAATTTATGATCATTGGTGGTTAATATTTAGGGCGGCTAAAGCCGTTACTACAGGAGTAAAGTCAGCTTTTTTAGAGTGCAAAATCAAGTATGCTGCCATCCCCAAACTTGGTGTAAATACCGTAATCGAACAATCCGGGGCTGTCTATGGAGGATGCTAAGATGAGAAGAAAGAAAGTCAATTAGTTTAAAATTCTGGAGTCAATCATGAGCGTCAATATTGGAATTAGTGAAACAGACCGCAAGGAAATTGCCGATGGTCTATCCAAACTTTTGGCAGATACCTATACTTTGTATCTAAAAACCCATAATTTTCACTGGAACGTCACTGGGCCCATGTTCCAAACTTTGCACCTGCTCTTTGAAACCCAGTATACAGAAATGGCTCTGGCAGTGGATCTGATTGCAGAACGGATTAGAGCTTTGGGCTTTCCGGCTCCCGGAACCTATAGTGACTACAGCCGCTTGAGTTCGATCGAAGAAACCTCTGGTGTCCCCAAGGCAGAAGAAATGATTAAGCTCCTCGTAGAAGGACAAGAAGCAGTCACCCGCACGGCTCGATCGATCTTCCCCGTGGTAGACAAGGCAGCAGATGAACCAACGGCGGATCTGCTCACCCAAAGAATGCAACTCCACGAGAAAAATGCTTGGATGTTGCGGAGTCTCTTGGAATCTTAATTAATTTACAACAATCTCTCCTAGACAATCCACTCGGAACCTCTGGCTCCTAAGTCTAGGGCAATACTCACGGCTTTTCCTAAGCGGGGGCGATCGCTAGTTTTCTGGATATACTCTTGAAACTGGGCAGCCCCTCCCATGCCGTTGAGATAGTTAGCAACAGTATCTAAATGAGCTAGATATTCGGTCTCATTCATGGGAAAAGATACCTGCTCTAAATATTTCCACATTACCTGCACAAAAACCTTGCCCTGCGATCGCCGCAGTTGTACATCGTAGGATTTTCCCCACTTGCTTACCAATAGTTCCTGTAGCTCTGCTCCGGTCATGATTAAAAAAATTGGCTGCAAAAATGCAAAAAATAGTTGTCAAGAATAAAAATCTAGAGGGCAAAACTCTGCACCCCCTAGAGTATAACAACTTTTCTTTTGTAGTAACGGCTTTAGCCGCTTTCCTCCGTAGTAAACGCTTGAGCCGCTCTGTATGTTTTGGCGAGATATCCTAGCGAGATTGCCCAGTCTGTCCATCGGAGACGATCGACTTCATCCCTTCAATACTGGCAGGAATACTATTAGGATCCATAAACATCACCTTGCTACTAGTGCTAGCCCCAATGGTTGTCCCCATATCTAGGTAATTTTGAGCTAAGACAAACTGGAGAGCTTCCTTGGCTTGGGGGTCTGTTTGCAGTACCTTAGCAATGATTTGTAGAGATTCCGCCGTGGCTTGCGATCGAAGAACCTGCTGTTGGCGATCGCCCTGAGCCTTGAGAACTGTAGATTTTTGTGCAGCTTCCGCTTGGAGAATTTGCGCCTCTGCCCGACCTTTTGCCGAGTTGACCGCCGCTTCCCGTTCCCCTTCCGAAGTGAGAATTGCTGCTCGCTTCTTCCGTTCTGCCGACATTTGCAATTCCATCGCTTCTTGGACAGCCTGAGCCGGAACAATATCCCGCAGTTCTACCCGTGTCACCTTCACACCCCACGGGTCTGTAGATTCGTCCAGTTCCTCAAGGAGAATTGTACTTAATTGCGACCTTGCGGTGAAAGTTTGATCTAGTTCTAACTTGCCGATCTCAGAGCGGATTTGGGTTAAAACTAAGTTAGTCATGGCTGCTTGGAGATTTTGGACTTTGTAGTAGGATTTTTCCAGATCCATAATCCGCCAATAGACGATCGCATCCACGGTAATCGACACATTATCACGGGTAATACAGGGCTGGGGGGGAATATCTAGCACCCGTTCCCGGATGGTTTCTTGATAGACGACTTTATCGATAAAAGGAACTAGAAAATTTAAACCGGGGTCTAGTTTGCGCTTATAAATACCCAGATTTTCCACAAGAGCCTGATCTCCAGTTTGGACAATTCGTGCCGAGCCAGCGATCGCCGAACCACCGAACACTAAAGCGATTAACAGAAAAATTTGTTCCATTTTTTTTCACCGAAGGTTAAGTAATAGGAGGTAAAGGAGGTAAAGAAGATATTAGCGTTGCTGATCACATTTATGAAAATTTATAGGGGCGTAAGGCTTTATGCCCTCTTGGTAGGTCTTGAGATCGGCAAATCATGTTTCCATTTAGCAACGTCAAAGATATTTTTGATTAGGGTTGAGTTAATAAAGTTGAGCTAATGGGTTTAAGCTAATGGGGTTGAGTTAATAGCTGGTTTGGTTGATGCTGGATTTAATCTGCAAAATTAATCTTCAAGGAGATTTTCTGGTAACACTACTAGGGTCGTGCCTTCCATTTTGACCACGTAGACTCTGCGGTGGGGGGGAATCACTAGGTTGTGATCAGCACATTTTGCTCGCCAAGAATTGCCTTCATAAAGAACTCTGCCCATTTTGCCGGGAGCTATTTCTGTAATTGTTTCTCCTTCTACAGCATCCATGCGCTGAGATAGGCGTTTGGAAGGAGCAAAGCGGCGAGAGAAGATAGTTAACCCCGTGGCTAGTAGAATCCATAGAGCAATCTGCATCCCCATGGAAGGAATCACGAGGGAAATTACGGCGACTAGCAAAGCTGCCAAGCCCATCATAAATTCAACGAAAGCTGTGGGAAAAAATAGCTCCATTAAACAAAGGACTACGCCAGCTACTAACCATAGTAATGTTGGATTCATGGGGAACTTCTAGAGCAGATAGAAAAATTAATTTGGATTTTATTAGTTGATTGGGCTTGTCGCCAAGAAGATAATCTGTTTGTTCACTGGTGCTAAGCCAACTTAAGATTATCATAGCTATTAGACTCGCTGTAGGCTGCGATCAATAGGTTAAGAACTGGTTTCTTTAGGAAAATTTAAGATTACGATGGATTCTACCATGACAAATAATCGGTATCTCTGGGCTGTGGGTAAGGATTTAGAGGAATTGCCAACAACAGAATTAATCAAGGGTCGCTATCAGATTGTGAAGTCTCGATCGACCCACCTTTGGCTAGATACTCTCCCAGACCTTGCCCCAGAGGTTCCCGACAAACTAGAACCCGTCAAACCCTACCTACTGCTGCATCCCTACCAACTCCACCTCCCCCAACTCTATGGAGTCTGTAGCCTTGAGCATACCCCAGAAATTCTGTTGCTAGAAAATGTGCCAATCGATCGAACCGGGCAACTCTACCCCAGTCTGCTTTCTACGTGGGAAAAGGCAACCCCAGTGCGGCAATTGTACTGGCTTTGGCAAATCTTAGACCTGTGGACACCCATGGCAGAGGTGGGAGTAACGGCGAGTTGGCTAGACCCAGAAAATATTCGAGTCGAGGGCTGGCGAGTTCGTCTAACCCAATTACACTCAGCCCAAACAGCCACCCTAGAAGATTTGGCAACAACTTGGCAAGCACTCCTCCCCGGCACATCTTCTCCAGTCCGGGAACCCTTATCCCAACTCATTCAGCAAATGCCAGAGGTAAACCTAGAAACAACGATCGAGGCTCTCAACCAACTTTTATTACAGCAAGCCGCCCTCCAACCCCTGAGATTAAGAGTCGTAGGCGCAACGGATGCCGGCCCCCAGCATTTACAAAACGAAGACACTTGCTATCCTCTCCTTGGCGATCTGCCTAGTAACAATCAAACCTATGATCCCCTAATTCCGTTCTTGAGTATTGTGTGTGACGGTGTGGGCGGGCATGAAGGGGGCGAAGTGGCCAGTCAGTTGGCGGTGGAAACGGTGAAGTTACAAATTCGGGCGTTGTTAAAGGAAGTGAGCGAAGACCCTCAGTTGATGACCCCAGAGCTAGTGGCGGAGCAGTTGCAGGAAATTCTGCGGGTGGTGAATAACATGATTGCCGGGCGCAACGATGAGCAACAACGGGAATCTCGGCGGCGGATGGGGACAACCTTGATTATGGCTCTACAATTGCCCCAACAAATTGCCACAACCCAAGGTAAACGCAATAGTCATGAGCTTTATTTAGTCAGTGTGGGGGATAGTCGGGCTTACTGGTTGACGGAGGAGTATTGCCATTTATTAACAGTGGATGATGATGTGGCAAATCGGGAAGTCCGGCTGGGTAGGAGTTTATATCGGCAGGCATTGCAAAGAGTGGATGCCCTAGCTTTGACCCAAGCCATCGGAACTCGATCGGCCGACAATCTCAGTCCCAAGGTACAGCGCCTAATTATTGAAGAAGATGGCTTATTGCTTTTGTGTAGTGATGGTTTGAGTGATCATGGCAGGGTGGAAGAATCGTGGCAGGGTTTAATGGTGGAGGTGACTGGGGGCAAAATTACCCTAGAGAAGGCAGTGGAGCAGTTGCTCTCGATCGCTAGTCAGCGTAATGGTCATGATAATGCCTCGGTCGTCCTCACCTATTGCAGTGTCACCCCAGAGTATCCCGTGTTGCTCAATGCCGATCAAAAATCTCTGGTCAACCTTGGACTACCCCAAGAACAGGATTCTTTTCTCTTCCCGGCTTCAGCGCAATTATTGTACGAAGATAGTGAACCTTCCTTGGCAACCCCAGAAACCGCTCAATCGAACCTTGGTAAGCGGGTGGCGATCGGGGCGGGAGTAGTTGCCCTGACTTTCCTAGTTGGTCTTGGCTTATGGAGTGTAATTAATCCCACCAGTTTTCAACAACAATGGCAACGGATTTTCCCGACTCGCTCAAGTCTCGATCGACCCCAATAATCTAGGTACTATATATCTAGTAAGGGCGCAAGGCCTTGCGCCCCTACCAATGGTGATTAACGGCAGAATTTGCATAAATCCTAATCGTAAATATTTCTTAAATATCTTTATAAATATCTATGTCTAAAGAAACCCTATTTGGCTTGTCTCTATTTCCCTATCTGGGGGCGTTGTGGTTCTTAACCAAATCTCAAAAAGTGCCGCCTCTAGCTCTAAAAGGATTCTATGGAACCCTAGTTTTTGTGGCTATTACCATCCCATCAGGAATTTTTGCTCAGGTTGCCTACAAGGATTCCCTCGCCAATATCGACTGGCTCCACGGGGCGGCAGAGTCCTTTTTGACGATTACGAATATCATGGTGGTGTTGGGATTTCGGCAAGCGTTAAACAGTGAACAGTTAGCAGTTAGCAGTGAGCAGTTACCAAGGAACAGTGAACCGTTATCAGGGGAGGATGGTTAGTAGTTAGTAACGCTTAGTAGCTCTTGCTATTTCTCGTTTGTCTTCCCGTTCTTTGATGCTGGCTCGCTTGTCATGGATTTTTTTGCCTTTGGCGAGGGCGATCGTCATCTTCACCAAGCCCCGTTTCATATACATTTTCAGGGGAATTAAAGTTAAGCCCTGCTGTTCTACTTTGCCAATGAGTTTACGGATTTCCTGTTTGTGCAGCAACAATTTCCGAGTCCGGCGGGGATCGTGGTTAAAATAGGCGGCGGTTTTTTCGTAGGGGGAAATGTGGACATTCAGCAATAAGGCTTCACCATTGCGAACTAGGGCATAGCCATCTTGCAAGTTTGCCTTGCCCTGCCGGATTGACTTCACCTCTGAGCCTTTCAACTCTAGCCCTGCTTCGTAGGTTTCCAAAATTTCGTACAAAAAACGGGCTTTGCGGTTGTCGGCAATTATCTTAAAACCTTCACTTTGCTCTTTCATCGTTTCATCAATCTTTTTTTGCTACATAATCCACTTTAAGCCTTTACGCTACGATACGGCGCAATAATCTCTCTCGGCTGCAACAAATTAAAAACTCGTCAAACCTAAAAATATCTGGTAGTGAATCAAATAAGTTTATTGGTACCGATTTACCCACACTTTTTACAGCATAACCAATAGATCACTATATTTTTTCCTTTTTATTCTACCTAAAGCTATCTTTTAATACTTCTGCCCAATAAGATATCCTGAGGCTAGAATACTCGATTGAAAGTAGTTTCCAACTAATCTATTTTAGGAGTTTTATGGCAACAGGTAATCTTGCGAAAAGTGCCTTTTTATTGCAGAAATCGACGGGGAAGAAAATCAAATTAGGAGGTGTAGTTGACTCGGCAAAAAAGCCTCCCAAATCTAAAGATTATAGTGCTGCTAGATACTCAGAAACAGAGTTGCCCAAAAGGGTAGATTTACGTCCCTATCTAACGGAGGTAGAAGACCAATCTCAGACCAATAGTTGTGTGGCAAATGCGATCGCCGGAGCCTACGAATACTTAGGAATGCGAATTTTAGGAACTTCGGGGGATGTCAGCCGTTTATTTATTTATTACAACGCCCGGCTGATTGATGGCATTGAAGGGGATGAAGGCAGTTCCATTGCGACCAGTATTCAAGTTCTACAGGAGATGGGAACTTGCCCAGAAGATATTTGGCCCTACGAAATTACTCAAGTCAACTCTAAACCCCACGATGAAGCCTACACAGAAGCTACTCGGTTTTTGATCGAAGAAGCAGAGGAAATTCCCCTAGATTTGCACGCCATGAGGCACTGCCTAGCAGAGGGACATCCCTTTGTATTTTCCCTAACTTTGTTTAAGTCCTTCGATCGAGCCAGTCGCCGGGGCAGAGTCCCCACCCCAAACCCAGAAACCGAAGCTGGACGCACAGAACACGGTAGACATGCCATGCTTTGTGTAGGTTATTCTGATTCTCGCCAAGTTTTCATTGTCCGTAATTCTTGGGGTGTAGATTGGGGAGACTATGGCTATTGCTATATTCCCTATGCCTACATGACCAACCCAGAACACTGCCGGAGTTGCTGGACAATCCGAGCCGTCACTGATGTAGATTTCACCTCTGGGATTGGGGACGAAGAGGATGAGGAGGATTTCTACTACGAAGAGGAAGAGTATGTAGAAGGGGAAGAAGAGGATGATGAGTATGAGTATTATTACGAGGAAGATGAAGATGAGGACGATGAGGAAGATGAGGATGAGGATGTTGTAGATAGTAGCGATGAGGATGAGGATGAGGATGAGGAGGATGAGGACAGCGATGAAGATGAGGAGGAAGATTTAGAAGACGA
>JAIMKT010000037.1:27573-36726 GCA_020692245.1 Microcoleus sp. GA_180221_E-2-1-MAG-45_12 | reverse complement strand
AATCGGCACTAACACAGTCCCGCCCCCAATCCCCAAAAAACCCGCCAAGACTCCAGAAAATAAGCCCCCAGCAACCAATATCAATAAATTATCCGGCATTCAATCACCCAGCTTGCTAATTAGCTATTAATTCACAACACAAATTAATTCACGTATTAATTTACCCCATGAATCTACTAGGGGATAGCTGTTGAATAATGTCATCATCGTTACCAGAGTTGTCAGAGTTACTAGCAAGATGGGTAGCAAAGCGTTGGGCAAGGGTAGGGACGAAGACAAGGGGATTGCTAAAACCAGAGAAAATGTATAAACCATTGGCATCAGGAATGCTACCGACGAGGGGAAGGTAGTCCCGACAAAAGGCTACGAGACAATGATTCCAGGTTCCCGGTAGGTCGGCAAGGCGAGGAAAAATTTCTCCAATTTGCTGGCGCATTTTTGCTTCACTGGCAGCAGGATCAACGGCAGCATGGGGATTGCTTAAAACTCGGCTAATCTGCCCTAGGCGGAGGCTCTGGTCTTGGAATTGGATCATCCCGACATCCATGATCGGCAGGGCAAGTTCATGATCCTCTCCTTCCCAGAAATGGTCTTGGGTCTTGGCACTGGCAAAGCCTTCCATTTTGCTCCTCTGGAGGTTAGCGGGCATGACGATCGCTTGAAGCGTAAAATCTACAGGGGGAATTTCGATGGATTCCGCATGAGTAAAATACAACGGCACACTAAACCCTGCGGCTTTTAACAATCCCCGACTAAAGCCTCCAGCACACACCACAACCCCAGAGGCATGATAATCGGCTTGGGCAGTGCTGACCCCAGAAATATGCTCATCCCGGCGACTAATCAGGCTGAGAACCTGCTCGTAGTGAACCGTTCCGCCTAGTCTCTCCATTGCTTTGGTATAAGCTAGGGTAGTAAGGAGGGGATTGATATGACCGTGGGGCAGTTGCAACGCTCCAGAAATGGCGTGGGGATTAATTAAGGGTTCTTGGGCGTGGGCTGCTTCGGGGGTAAGGAGTTGGGGAGCGATCGCAAATTTTTGATAATCTTGAGCAACAGCTTCGGGATCACTATCAGGATCAATGGTTAGAATTAGGGTTAATTCTCGCAGTTGAGTATCTGCCTCCAGTTCTGCGGATAAATTGCGGTGGCGATCGATCCCCTCCTTGGCTAGTTGTCGAGTTAAGGGCGTTGTCCCCGACCAATAGGCTAAACCACCATAGCTGTGACGGCTTGCCCCCTGTAAGTTGGTGTGCTGTTCTAGCAGTAGCACTTTTAAACCCTGCTTTGCCATCTCATAGCCCAAGGCAGCCCCGGTGATCCCACCGCCCACCACAATCCAATCATAGGTTTTCATAGATTTCCGTCAATTCTTCTCAACCTTTCCTGTCAACCTTGAAGTTAACATATTTAGCAGATTGAATTTAGCAGATTGAATTTACAGATTAAAATCTATCATGCTTTAATTTGACGAAAATCTACAGGTAGGCTAGCAACGGTGATATTTTGATGGAGGAGATTAATTTTTTTTGCAAGGCGTAATTGGGCAACAGGGGCAGCGATCGCTAAACATTCATCCATCAACCGCATCACCGTATCGGCATTAGGACAGCGAATATACAAAATTCCCCAGCGCCGGAATACTTGACAATTAAGAAGAGGTTGGAGTCTTTGTAAATCCTCTGCTTCTTCCCGATAAAAATCTAAGATGACCTTGGTTAACTGGGAAACTGTGTACATAAGTATTATCCTTTAGGTAGTCCGCAAAGGCAATTTGTGAATTGTCCTTACAAAAATCATAATATTGATGCTGGGATTGGTTTAGTCGTGCGCCCCTAACTAACGCTGCCAGAAACATGCTGCCAAAAACATTACTATTTTCATTAGAGCTAAATTCTTTGAATATAGAAATTGATCAACAAAATAATTAATATATGCAGTGACTTTATTTAAGGATGAAAAAACTCCGAAATACTTGCCATGAAATAGTTTCAGAAGTTAATTGCTTTTGAGGTAGGTAAAGAATTGTATAATTGCTGGTAAACTTTATTAACTAATAAATGACTACATTTTCCTTAACAAATAGCCTGAGTAATGAATGGTTAGCTGAAGTGACAGCGATCGCCCGCCAAACCGCTTGGGGTGCAGCCGAAATTCTTCGATCGTACTACCGGGGAGAACCAGATTACGAAGCTCTCCAAATCCAAGAAAAAACCGAGGGGCCCGTCACCGCCGCCGACCTTGCCGTAAATCAGTATATTCTGAATAATTTTCAAGCTGCCTTTGGAACTAAAGACTTTGCCTACCTCACGGAGGAAACCTACAAATCATCTTCCCCCGCCATCCTTCCTCAGCCCTGGGTGTGGATTATTGATCCCCTTGATGGGACTAGAGATTTTATTGATAAGACGGGAGAGTATGCGATTCACATTGCCCTTGTCCATGAACAGTGTCCAGTGGTGGCAGTAGTGGCCCAACCAGAGGCAGGAACTATCTACTTTGCATGGTTGGGGGGCGGGACTTTTCGAGAAACCAAAGATGGTGTCTTAACTCCTATGCAGGTGAGCGATCGAGCCTCTATTGAAGAGCTTGCCCTAGTCGCCAGCCGGACTCACCGAGATGAAAGATTTAACCAACTTCTGAGCCATATTCCCTTCAAGTCAAAAAATTATGTGGGTAGTGTCGGTTGTAAAATTATTACTATTATTGAACAGCAGACCGATGTTTATATTTCTCTCTCTGGGAAATCTGCCCCCAAAGATTGGGATATGGCGGCTCCAGAGCTAATCCTTACGGAGGCGGGGGGAAGCTTTACTGCTGCTGATGGCACAGCTCTCCAGTATAATACAGGGGACATAAATCAATGGGGCTGTTTAATTGCTAGTAATGGCAAGGTTCATGCTCCTTTATGTGAACAGATTGCCACAACTCTAGCAAAAATAGATGGCTGAAATAGAGAATATTTGAAGTAATGTCAAAATACCAAACGCAGAAATTCACCTACCTCCGCCATAGCTATGGGGAAAAATTAGTCGGGGGCTACCAGCGAGATGTCGACTCCCAAAGTCCTCCTCAACTTAAAGAACTAAACCTTGAGCAGCTGAGAAATTCTGGTGATTTTCCTAAACATGATTTGCCTTTGGGGGTAGACCTGCGGAGCTATTTGAGTCCTGTGGTGGATCATAGTACGACTGCTAGTTGCACGGTGGATGCGATCGTGGCGGCGGCGGAATATCTGATCAAGCAGCATCAACAACAGGAGGTTAGCTTTAGCAGTTGGTTTCTCTACTACAACGCCCGCATCTTGAGTGGAGCAGTAACAGAAAACACTGCCGAAGATGTGGGGGTAAGTTTTGCCCAAGGGATGCAAGCTTTACAAAATCAGGGATTGTGTCCTATGGATTTTTGGCAGGATTACCCCGCCACTATTAACGAGAAACCCCCAGAGACTGCCTATCAAAACATATTTCCTTTTCCTTGGGAATTACCACAAAAGATTAATTTAGAGTTGGATTGCCTAAAGCAGGTGCTGGCTTGGGGTTATCCCGTAGCTTTGGGTTTGGCAATATTTGAGTCCTTGGGAGAGGTAGCTGAGGATGGAGTGGTGGCTTTTCCAGAGGTCGATCGAGAGGATTTTCTAGGTAGTCACGCCCTTTTGGCTGTGGGTTATTCAGACATTGATGAGGTGGTGATCGCTCGGAATGCTTGGGGAAGTAATTGGGGCGATCGAGGCTATTGTTACCTGCCCTACGAATATTTTCGCCATCCAGATTTCCTCGGTGATGCTTGGCTCCTGCGTCAACATCAAGCCCTGCCTGCTAGTCAAGACCACTGGTTAAATGGAGATTCGATCTTTTACCAAGATGAATTCCTTGATGAGTTTGATCTAGATTTATCTGAAGGACTATCTTCAGAATTACCCCCTGATACGGCGATCGATATCCTCGAAAGTCTCGAAGAAGATCATGATTATCTCAGTGCCGCTGATTTATCTGATCTAGACCTAATCTAGTCCTACTCTGGAATTAATCTAGAATTAATTAATAGTCTCTAGAAAACTTGTTGGGTATTTTCTTTTAAGCAGCATCAAATAGCAACGAAGTGGAGTTTGAGGAAAATTTATGGTTATGCAACTAACTGAAAAAGCTAATTCTCTTGACACCAATAATTCCATAGATAGTCTCACAGATGAACAGCGTTTAACCTTACCCGGTTTTTATAGCTGGCAGCAATTTCTGGATTTAGAAGCATGGTTAGGAGATAGAAAGGGTTTACGGATAGTTTATTTAGATGGAAATATAGAGCTAATGACCCTAGGAGAAACCCACGAAAGTACGAAAGGTATTTTGAGATTTTTACTTGAAGTTTATTTTGTTGAAAAGGGGATCAGATTTTTTCCCGTTGGTAGTGCAACTCGGCAAGATCAAGCTAAAGAGGTTTCCTTTGAACCCGATGAATCCTACTATCTAGGAGAGAAAAAGAGTTGTCCTGATTTAGTGATCGAAATCATTATTACTAGTGGCAATCTCAATAAACTAGAGAAATATCGGCGGATTGGGATTCCCGAAGTTTGGTTTTGGCAAAATAATCAATTATTTTTATACCACTGGCAAGGAACAGATTATCTCCAAATTTCTCGGAGCGAACTCTTACCAGATTTAGAGATAGATTTGTTCTTAAGATGTTTGCAAATCCCTGAGCTTTTAGAGGCAAGACTTGAGTTGTTAAAAGGTTTGGGTCAGAACTAGAAAAATTAGGGCTTTAACAAGCTGTTCTTAGCCAAGGTGGATGGAAAATAAGGTTTTATCCACTATCGGTAAGGGTAAGGTGAGCAATGCCCACCCTACATATAGAGTCTATGCAGAAATCCTTTTAATTTAGATAGCAGCGAGGATATCTTGAGCGTGGGTATCGGTTTTGACTTTTTCGTAGACCTGAGCAATCTTACCAGTGCCATCAATTACGTAGGTGACACGCTTGGCATAGCCGCCGCCATCAACATCGTAAGCTTTGGTAATTGCCCCATCCACATCTGCCAACAACTGGAAGGGTAAGCCATACTTTTCGGTAAATTTTTTGTGGGAAGCTTCGTTATCAGTGCTGACTCCGAGAACTACCATATCTTTGCCTTGGTATTCTTCATGGGCATCTCGGAAACTTTTGGCTTCCTTGGTGCAGCCGGGGGTGTCATCCTTGGGGTAGAAGTACAAAACAACGGTTTTGCCAGCAAAGTCAGCTAGGGAGACAGTTTTGCCATCGGTATCTTTAGCAGTAAAGGCGGGAGCGATCGTCCCAGCAACCAAAGCCATAGTGTTTCTCCTGATTTTTTGAGTTTTTTTGATAATGTTTTAATTTCTTAACAATCTTACCGTAGATCATCCCCTTCCCCAAGCAACTAATTGTGGATTGACTGGACAGCAAAATCATCACCTTTACAATTCCTTTACGTAAACTTTATTAAATTCTTACAAAGTATGGGTAGTAAATTTACGTACTTGGCTAGCATAGGAACAGCTATGGAATCCTAAAGAATCCAAAGATATCCGAGAATATACTGATTCTTGGGTGAGTTCTTAGATAATTCCTAGACAAATAATTCAATCCAGACAACTAAATTCAGAGGTATTTCTGTTATGTTCAGTTTCGTGAATCCAGTGCAGAACCCACCTGAAGTAAGCAACCTTCTTTTTATTGATAGTAGGGTGGAAAATATTTATAGCCTGTTGAGCGGATTAGACTCGAATACGGAAGCCGTAGTTCTAGATCCAACTCAAGATGGAGTCGAGCAAATTACTAACTACCTCCATCAAAGACAAGGAGGAGTAGCCAGTATTCAGCTTTTCAGTCATGGGCAACCGGGACAGGTGCAACTGGGAGCCACCATGCTGAGTATTGATAACCTCGATCGATACCAAGCATCCCTAAGTCAATGGTTGCCGCCCCTAGGTAATACAACTCCAGACCTCCTCATCTATGGGTGTGATGTGGCAGCCGGGGAGATAGGAACGCAGTTTATTCAGCAGTTAAGCCAAATTACTGGAGCCGATGTCGCCGCTTCTGAGGATCTCACGGGGAGTGCTGCCAAGGGTGGCAACTGGGTCTTGGAAAAAACTACGGGAATTATTGAAGCTGGACAAGCTTTTACCCAAAAAGTCCGAGATACGTACCAAGATGTCTTAGCAACTTTCACTGTCACCAACAATAACGACGCTGGGGCAGGTTCTCTCCGGCAAGCAATTATTGATGCAAATACCGCCGAGGGTGCTGATGATATTGTCTTTAATATTGGTTCAGGTGGAGTCCAGACGATCGAGCTATTAACTCCTTTACCAAATATTACTAGCCAGATCAATCTGGATGGCACAACTCAACCGGGAACTGGAGGCAAACCAGCGATCGAACTCCGGGGCGACAAAATTCCCGCCTCTACCGTTGCCAATGGTCTAACTTTTTTAACAGGCAGTAGTAATAGCGTGGCGAGGGGTTTTGTGATCAATCGCTTTGAGGGAAACGGCATCAAAGTTGGTGACGGCAATAATTATAGTGTCGGTGCTGGTGGCCCTAGAGGAGTAGTAATTGAAAATAACTATATTAGTACTGATATCTCTGGCACTGTGGGTTTAGGAAATAGCTGGTGGGGTGATGCGAATGCAGTGCATTCTCTATATATTCATCGCAGCCCGCAGACGATCGTCAGAAACAACTTAATTTCTGGGGGGACAACTTCTGCCCTAGTAATTCGAGCCGGATCCACGGATGTATTGGTAGAAGATAACAAAATTGGGACTGATGTTACTGGTAACTATGCCCTAGGCAGTCAGCGCTGGTCAGTTTTTATCGATGGAAATTCTGACAATATTACCTTTCAAAGAAACCTCGTGGCAGCCAGTGGCTTTGACTACGAAACCAATGGTATGGAGCTATTTCGTTCTGAGGACGTGACGGGGATCAAGGTACTCAACAATCAATTTGGGACGGATATTACTGGGACTAAATCCTTGAGGAATCGGGGACAGTATCAAGTCATAACTACTAATCCTGCTGCTGCGATCGTCCTCGGTGCGAGCAGCACAGTTACAGGTAATACCTATCAAGGCTCTTGGGAGGGAACTCTCGGTGCTGGGAACACCGCCTTAAATTTACCCGCTCCACCCCAACCGATGCTAACGGCGATCGCGCCCCAATTAAACACGATTCCTAATGATATTTCTGCCACGGCTAACCAAGGAAATCTGGTGAGTAGCTTGATTAGCAGTTCTATTCCTAATGCTCCTGATCAAGGAATTGCCATCACTCAAGTCAACAATACAGGGGGAACTTGGCAATATTCCACAGATAACGGGACTAACTGGTCAGACCTAGCCCCGGCTCTAGTTTCTCAATATAGACCCCAAAATAATCCCCCTAATCCCTTCACTTCAGCATTTCTGCTCTCTGCTAATAGCAACAACCGGATTAGATTTGTACCGGATGCGGGGTTTGTCGGGACGGTCAATGATGGCGTGATCTACCAAGCTTGGAATCAAAGTAGTGCGGGCAATGGACTAATTATCAACATTAATCCATCAGGAAGAGGTAATTTAGCTCCTCTCTTGAATAGTATTAGTGCTAATTCTGACAGCCTAAAAATTGAAGTCACGGCTCCCCTGTCACCTGTTGTTACACCTCCCGTAGTAGTTGCACCTCCAGATATCGTCACCCCACCGATCGCAATTCTATCTCCTCTGAATACACTTGCTTGGGAAGATATTTTCATAATGGGATTAGGAATTGATGGCTGGCGATCGCCGTTTAGCCAAAGTATTGATGCTATTACTGACTTGACTGCTGGGGTTGATTTCCTCGAACTTAGTAGGGGGTTAAGAGTCTCCAATCTTGAACTTACTCAAGCAATCACTGAGGAGATCTACAGGCTGATAAGCCCTTACCAAAGTGGAGTAGGAAATACAGGGATTTCTATCCCCACAGAGTCGCCATTTTTCAGGGATTTCATGCCCTCAGCATTATTGACAGGGATAGTACCTAGTAGTCTTGCTGCAATTGGTGTTATTGGAATCTAACAGAGATCAAATCCCCTGATCACTCAAGTTCCTCATCCCCGATCGAACCAAATGGTTGGGCTATTAGCCTTAAGGATGATATCAACCCAAAAATATCTTGTAGGCGAGATTCTGGCTTTCATCCCAATATTGATAACCCAAGGTATCGAGGAAGGCTTGCCATTCTGCCATTTCGGCTGGGGGAACTTGAGTGCCGACGACAATTCTGCCGTAGTCTGCGCCGTGATTGCGGTAGTGGAAAAGGCTGATATTCCAATGGGGACTCATGGAACTGACAAAAGACCTCAAGGCTCCCGGACGCTCAGGAAATTCAAAGCGGTAGAGGAGTTCATTGTGAGCGAGGAGCGATCGACCCCCGACCATGTGGCGCAGGTGGAGTTTGGTGAGTTCATCATCGGTGAGGTCAATGGTTTTAAAACCACAGGATTCAAAATTCTGCACGATCTGTCCAGCATCCGCCCGGTTTTTAATCTGCAAGCCGACAAAAATATGCGCTTCTTGGGAATCGGCAATCCGGTAACTAAATTCCGTGAGGTTGCGATCGCCCAAGCATTCACAAAATCGGCAGAGGCTCCCCGGTGTTTCAGGAATATTCACTGCAAAAATGGCTTCCCTCCTTTCCCCTAATTCGGCTCGCTCGGCAACAAATCTCAGGCGATCGAAGTTCATATTTGCCCCGCAAGCAATAGTAACTAGGGTCTTCCCAGTAATTTGCTCCCGTTCTACGTAGGCTTTAGCTCCGGCGATCGCCAAGGCTCCGGCTGGTTCCAGGATCGATCGAGTATCTTCAAAGACATCTTTAATGGCGGCACAGGTGTCATCGGTATCCACCAAGATAATTTCATCTACATACTGTTGACACAAACGAAAAGTTTCAACCCCCACTTCCCGCACTGCCACCCCATCGGCAAATAAACCCACTTGGGGCAGGCGTACCCGTTTCCCAGCTTGGAGAGATTGGTACATGGCGGCGGCATCCACTGGCTCCACCCCAATAATTTTAATTTCTGGATGGAGTCTCTTGATATAGGCAGCAATCCCAGAGATTAAACCCCCGCCACCGATCGCCACAAACACCGCATGAATTGGCTGC